>NZ_JASGFM010000016.1:0-139436 GCF_047605565.1 Labrys sp. (in: a-proteobacteria) | reverse complement strand
ATCTGCTCAAGCCCGTCCTGGTCACCAAGGACAACTGGAAGCAGGTGCTGGTCGATGGTGGCTACTACAAGGAAGACCAGCTGAAATAAGTGGTCGTCCTTAAAACCATGTTAGGGTATCGGGCGGCTGGCACCACGGTGCCGGCCGCCCTTTTCACAGGTCATCCACTATGACAGCCATCCTGGAAATGCGGGGCATCACCAAGACCTTTCCGGGGGTCAAGGCGCTCAGCAACGTCAACCTCACGGTCAACGAGGGCGAAATTCACGGCGTGGTCGGCGAGAATGGCGCCGGCAAATCAACCCTGATGAAGGTGCTGAGTGGGGTCTATCCCCACGGCTCCTACGAAGGGGAGATTCGCTTCCGCGGCAAGGAATGCCACTTCAAGGATATCCGCCAGTCTGAAGAGCTCGGCATCATCATCATCCATCAGGAACTTGCCCTGGTGCCGCTGCTCTCCATCGCCGAGAACATCTTCCTCGGCAACGAGCAGGCCACCGGTGGACTGATCGATTGGCCCCTGACCTATGGCAAGACCCGCAAGGTGCTGGATAAGGTCGGGCTGAGGGAATCGCCGGACACGCTCATCACCAATATCGGCGTGGGCAAGCAGCAGCTCGTCGAGATCGCCAAGGCCTTGTCGAAGGACGTCAAGCTGCTGATCCTCGACGAGCCGACGGCCAGTCTTAACGAAAGCGACAGCGATGCCCTGCTTGACCTCCTGCTGGAGTTCAAGCGCCAGGGCATTTCCTCGATCCTGATCTCGCACAAGCTCAACGAGATCTCCAAGGTCTGCGACGAGATCACGGTGATCCGCGACGGTGCCTCGATCGAGACCCTCGACTGCCGCAACGAGGCGATCAGCGAAGACCGCATCATCAAGGGCATGGTCGGGCGCGAAATGGCGGACCGCTATCCCAGCCGCGAGCCCAAGATCGGCGAGCCGGTGCTGGAGATCAAGGACTGGGTGGTGCACCACCACGAGCATTCCGATCGCCAGGTGGTCAAGGGCGTGAACTTCACCGTGCGCAAGGGCGAGGTCGTCGGCATCTCCGGCCTGATGGGCGCCGGGCGGACGGAGCTCGCCATGAGCATCTTCGGCCAGTCCTACGGCCAGCGCATCAGCGGCCAGGCCCTGATGCACGGCAAGCCGGTGGATCTGTCCACCATCCACAAGGCGCTGGCCAACGGCCTGGCCTATGTCACGGAGGACCGTAAGCAGCTCGGCCTCGTCCTCGAAGAGGACATCATCAAGAACATCACGCTCAGCAACCTCGAGGGGGTGTCGAAGAATTCCATCATCGACGACATCAAGGAATTGCGGGTGGCCAACGACTACCGGCGCAAGCTGAACATCCGCTCTCCCAACGTCTTCCAGAAGACGGTGAACCTGTCGGGCGGCAATCAGCAGAAGGTGGTGCTCTCCAAATGGCTGTTCTCCAATCCTGAACTGCTGATGCTCGACGAGCCGACGCGCGGGATCGATGTCGGTGCGAAATACGAAATCTACAGCATCATCAACGAGATGGTGAATGAAGGTAAAGCCGTGCTGATGATTTCCTCCGAGATGCCGGAACTGCTCGGCATGTGCGATCGCATCTATGTGATGAATGCAGGTCGCTTCGTAGGCGAATTCCCCGGGGCCGAGGCCACCCAAGAAAAGATCATGCGCGCCATCATGCGTGCGGAAGGGCATTGACGATGACGACAAACACTGTGGAAGCTCAAGGCTCATCGCCCAAGAAATCCATCCTTGAATATATCAGCGGCAACATCCGCGACTATGGCCTGCTGATCTCGCTGATCGTCATCGTCGGCTTCTTCCAATATATGACGGAAGGGCGGATGCTGGCGCCCTCCAACATCAACAACATTCCCAACCAGAACGGCTATGTCATCGTCATGGCGCTCGGCATGCTGCTGGTGATCGTGGCCGGCCATATCGACCTGTCGGTCGGCTCGGTCTGCGCCTTCACCGGCGCCGTCGCCGCGACCCTGATGGTGAAGCTGGGCTGGCATTGGGCACCGGCGGCGGTCGCCACCCTGGTGGTCGGGGCGCTCATCGGCGGCATCCAGGGCTATTTCATCGCCTATCTGCGCATTCCCTCCTTCATCGTCACCCTGGCGGGCATGCTGGTGTTTCGAGGGCTGACCTATCGCCTGCTTGGCAATACCAATGTCGGTCCGCTACCGGCCGAGTTCAACCAGCTCAGTGCCGGCTGGATTCCCGATCCGTTCGCATCCCCGGGCTTCTTTACCACCACCTTCGCCCTTGGCCTGATCGCCGCTGCGCTGTTCATCCTGGTGAACATCAAGGGCCGGATGACGCGGCTCAAGCACGGCGTGGAGGAAGAGCCGATGGCGATCTTCATCGGCCGCAACATCCTGATGGCGGTCGCTACCGTCTATGTCGGCTATCTCCTCGCCATGTATCGTGGCCTGCCGATGGTGCTGATCATCCTGCTGGCGCTGACGCTGCTCTATGTCTTCGTCACCACCCGCACCGTGGTCGGCCGGCGCATCTATGCCCTCGGCGGCAACGAGAAGGCAGCCAAGCTCTCGGGCATCAACACCGATCGCCTCATCCTGTTGACCTTCGTCAATATGGGCGCGCTGGCGGCGCTGGCCGGGCTCATCGTCACCTCGCGCTTCGGCGGCATGGCGACACCCAAGGCCGGCGACGGCTATGAGCTCGACGTCATCGCAGCCTGCTTCATCGGCGGCGCTTCGGCTTCGGGGGGCGTCGGCAAGATCACTGGCGCGGTGATCGGCGCCCTGCTGATGGGCGTGATGAATGTCGGCATGTCGATCCTCGGTCTCGGCATCGACGACCAGAAATGGATCAAGGGCCTGGTGCTGCTCTTCGCCGTCTGCCTCGACGTCTACTACAAGAAGAAGCGCTGACAGACGGGACGTCGATCACGCATGCCGGCCTTCGGGCCGGCATTTGCGTTGTGGCGTCTCGATTGCATGCCCCGATTATACTTGGCGATTGCCGCTGCCTGGCCTTAAAACGCCTGCCACTCTCGGGAGCGGTCATGGAGCGAATCGTCAAGGCATTCTTCAATTCGGCAGCGGGTCTTGCCCATGCCGTCCGCTATGAATTGGCGGTGCGCCAGGAGGTCATCGTCCTGCTCGTCGCGGTGCCGGCGAGCTTCTTGGTTACCGAGAGCTGGTGGAAGCGCCTTGCCCTGATCGGCGTCATCCTGCTGGTACTGATGGTGGAACTGCTCAACACGGCCATCGAAGCGCTGTCGGACCATGTCACGCCCGACCGTCATCCCCATATCCGCATCGTCAAGGATCTCGGTTCGGCAGCGGTGTTCACGGCGCTCACCTTGGCGGGGCTGACCTGGCTTCTCGCGCTGGCCGAAAGGCTGGTGTAAGGATGGCGGATCATTCTTGTCCGCCTTTGAAGAGACCATGAGCACCGATATTCTGCGCATTGCCGTTGCCCAGCTCAAACCAACGCTCGGCGACATCGCCGGCAATCTCGCCAAGGCGCGCGCGGCGCGGGCCAGCGCGCGGGAGCAGGGCGCCGATCTCGTGCTGTTCACCGAACTTTTCCTCTGCGGCTATCTGCCCGAGGATCTGGTACTCAAGCCCGCTTTCCAGGATGCCTGCCGCGCCGCGCTGGAGGACTTCGCCCGCGATACGGCCGATGGCGGACCGGCGGCGCTGGTCGGCCTGCCCTGGCGCGAGAAGGACAAGCTGCACAACGCGGTAGCGCTGGTGGACAAGGGAATCGTCGCTGCCGTCCGCTTCAAGAACGATCTGCCCAATTACGGCGTGTTCGACGAAAAGCGCGTGTTCCAGCCGGGGCCCTTGCCGGGGCCGATCGCCTTTCGCGGTGTGCGCCTGGGCGTGCCGATCTGCGAGGATATCTGGGGCCATGACGTGGTCGAGTGCCTGGCCGAAACGGGCGCCGAAATCCTGCTTGTGCCCAATGGTTCGCCCTATCATCGCGACAAGTCCGACATCCGGCTCAATGTCGCGGTGGCACGCGTTACCGAATCCGGCCTGCCCATGCTCTACGCCAATGAGGTTGGCGGCCAGGACGAGGTGATCTTTGACGGCGCCTCCTTCGCCCTCAATGCCGATCATCGCCTGGCGGTGCAACTGCCGGCCTTCCGGGAGGCGATCGTCACAACGACCTGGCGGCGCGGGGCGCAGGGCTGGGCCTGCGAACCGGGCGTGGTCGAGCCGGTGGAGGAGGGCGAGGAAGCCGATTACCAGGCCTGCGTCCTGGGCCTGCGCGACTATGTCGACAAGAATGGCTTTCCCGGCGTGGTGCTCGGCCTGTCCGGCGGTGTCGATTCGGCCCTGGTGGCGGCCATGGCGGTGGATGCGCTCGGACCGGAGCGGGTGCATTGCGTGATGCTGCCCTATCGCTACACCTCCAAGGAATCCCTGAAGGATGCCTTGGAATGCGCTACGGCGCTGGGTGTGCGCTATGACGTCGTACCGATCGAGGCCCCGGTGAGCGGGCTGGAGAGCGTGCTCGAGCCGCTGTTCGCCGGCCAACCCCGCGGCATCGCCGAGGAGAACATGCAAAGCCGCACCCGTGGCACCATCCTGATGTCGATCTCCAACAAGTTCGGCGCCATGGTGGTGACCACCGGCAACAAGTCGGAGATGTCGGTCGGCTATTGCACGCTCTATGGCGACATGAATGGCGGCTTCAACCCGATCAAGGATCTCTACAAGACCGAGGTCTATCGCCTGTGCGAGCTGCGCAATCGCTGGAAACCGGTGGATGCCAAGGGGCCGGCGGGTGTGGTGATTCCGCGAAACATCCTGACCAAGGCTCCATCTGCCGAATTGCGCGAGAACCAGAAGGACCAGGATTCGCTGCCACCCTATGACGTGCTCGACGACATCCTGCGCTGCCTGGTCGAAAGCGAGATGCGGGTCAGCGAGATCGTGGCGCGCGGCCATGACGAGGAGACCGTGCGCAAGGTCGAGCGCCTGCTCTATCTGGCCGAATACAAGCGCCGCCAGGCCGCCCCCGGCGTGAAGGTGACGGAGAAGAATTTCGGCCGTGATCGCCGTTATCCGATCACCAACCGGTTCCGGGACGGCAACAAGGCTGCCTTCGTGCCGGATGCTGCGCTCTATCGCGTCTCCACCACTGCGAGCGCGGACGCCGTCGATTTCTGAGCCGCTGGGTTGTCTGCCAGCGCCTCTGCCTGGGCCGTGTCGATGAGCCAGCGCCGGACCGCGTCCGTGGGTTCGGGATGGCGCTGCCGGCGCGGCAGCACCACGTAGAAATCATGGCCGCCGGACATTACGGTCGCCACAGGCTGGATGAGCCGGCCGGTGGCGAGATCGCCGGCGACCAGGAAACGGCTGGCGAGCGCGATGCCCTGGCCGGCGGCCGCCGCCTCGATTGCCAGTCCCGTCTGGTTGAAGCGCATCCGTCGCGGCTCGACGAGCGGCTTCAGCCCCAGCGCCCGCTCGAGAAACTCCGGCCACAGATTATGGGTGTCGTGCAGAAGCGTGTAGCTCAAGATCTCGGCCTGTTCGATGCCGTTCGAGCCGGCCGGCAGCAAGGCGGGGGCGCAGACGGCGATGACGTGCTGCGGAAACAGGCGCTCCACTACAAGGCCCGGCCCGAAGGGCAGGCGACCCTGCCGTACCGCGATGTCGACACCGTCGCTCTGGAAATTCGACAGGCTTTCATTAGCGAGAATGCGCAGGTCGACGAGCGGATGCTCGGCCACGAAGTGAGGCAGTCTCGGGATCAGCCATTTGGTGGCGAAGCTCGGCGTGACGCTGATCGTCAGCCGGGCAGGCTCGGGCCGCAGGCCCAATGTCGCGTCGGCGATGAGTTCGAAGGCTCGGCGGACAGGAGGCAGGTAGCCGTGCCCGGCATGAGTGAGCGTAAGCCCGCGCGGCAGCCGCTCGAACAGCTTGACGCCAAGATCGGCCTCCAGCCCTCTGATATGCTGGGCGACGGCGCCCTGGGTCACGTTGAGCTCCTCGGCGGCGAGGCGGAAGTTCAGATGGCGTGCGGCGGCTTCGAAGGCACGCAGGGCCTTGAGCGGAGGAAGGCGGGGCAGGGCGTCCGGCATGCAGTAGTTTTTCTACAGAATGAGAGCAGCTATTCTGGCTCGAATGGGAGCTGGATTGCCAGTATATCAGGTGCATGGTCCCTTTGTCGCGGCCTCCTGCCGCTCCGGGGCATGGAAGGATGATTCCGATGGCAGCAGAAAAAGTAGCGATCGTCACGGCCGGGGGCAGTGGCATGGGAGCGGCGGCCGCCAGGCGCTTGGCCAAGGATGGCTATAGGGTTGCCATTCTCTCCTCCTCCGGCAAGGGCGAGGCCATCGCCCGGGAATTGGGGGGCCTCGGCGTCACCGGTTCCAACCAGTCCAATGAGGACCTGCAGCGCCTCACCGACCTGACGCTCGAACGCTGGGGGCGTGTCGATGTGCTGGTCAACAGCGCAGGCCATGGTCCGCGCGCGCCGCTTCTGGAGATCACCGACGAGCAATGGCACACGGGGCTCGACGTCTATCTGATGAATGTGATCCGTGCGACCCGCGTGGTGGCACCGGCGATGATCCGTCAGAAGAGCGGCGCCATCATCAATATCTCGACGGCCTGGGCCTTCGAGCCGACGGCGATGTTCCCGACCTCGGCGGTCTTCCGCGCCGGGCTTGCCGCCTACACCAAGCTCTTCGCCGATCAGCATGCCGCCGACAATGTGCGCATGAACAATGTGCTGCCGGGCTGGATCGACAGCCTGCCGGCCACCGAGGAGCGCCGCGACAGCGTGCCGATGGGGCGCTACGGCACCAGCGAGGAGATCGCCGCCACCATCGCCTTCCTCGCCTCGGAGGGCGCCGGCTATATCACGGGCCAGAACATCCGGGTCGACGGCGGGCTGATGCGCTCGCTCTGACAGAACATGGTCGGAGTGCCGATTCCCGGGTACGCGGACGTCTTGTCCGCGCACCCGGAAGGACGTCGTGCTCTCAGAGAGCCCAGCCGACCTTTAGGCCTTCCAGCACGGCTTCCTCGGCCGTGCGGGGCGTCAGGCAGTCGCCGATGCTGTGAATCTCCGCCACCAGGCCCTCCAGCTCGGCTTCCAGAGCATTGACGGCCTCATGGCCGAGCGAGGTCACCAGCGTGTCGATGCCGTCGATGATGATCGGCTCGCGCCCGGTGACATGGGCGAGATAGACGGTCTGGCCGTCGACGCCGTAGAGATCGGCATAGGGGATGACCTCGATGCCGAGATCGTGCAGCACGCCGGCCCAATGGTCGCGGACATAGGCCTGGATACGCTGGCCCGGCATGTAGCCATTGACGGCGAGGCGGACCTTGCAGCCCGCCCGCGCCAGCTTCTCGGCGACGCCCATGCCGATCCAATCACAGCGCCAGTCCGCCACCAGGACGGAACTGCCGACATTGGCCTCGTCACGGAGTACTTGCCAGGCGTCGACGACATGGGCGGTCTCGGCACCGGGCAGTTCGGGATGGCGGGGCGTGGCACCGGTCGCGATGATGACCACGTCCGGCCGTTCGCGCTCGACCAGAGCACGGTCGACCCTGGTGTTCCTCACCACGGTGACGCCGGCGAGCTCCGCCTCACGGGTGAGATTGGTGACGATGCCGCCGAACTCCATGCGACGCGGCAGCAATTGCGCCAGCAGGGCCTGGCCGCCGAGCCGGCCCGAGGCCTCGTAGAGCGTGACGTCATGGCCGCGCGAGGCGGCGATGCTGGCGGCTTTCATGCCGGCCGGACCACCGCCCGCCACCAACACTTTCTTCGCAGCGCCGGCGGGCAGCACCTTGCCGTAGCGCAGCTCGCGCCCAGTCTCGGGGTGCTGGATGCAGGAGATGGGCACGCCGAGCTGGAAATGGCCGATGCAGGCCTGGTTGCAGGCGATGCAGGCGCGGATGTCGTCGAAGCGGCCCTGTTCGGCCTTGGCAGGCATGTCGGGGTCGCAGATCAGCGCGCGCGTCATGCCGACCATGTCGGCCTCGCCCTTGGCGATCAGCTGCTCGGCATCCTGGGGCTGGTTGACGCGCCCAGCATAGAAGACGGGGGTCTTGACCTTGCGCTTGATGGCCGCCGCCGAGGGCGCGCCATAGCCGCTGGCAAAGGCCATGGCGGGGGCGATATGCACGGCGCCGCCAAAGCTGGCGGAGGAGCCGACCGTCAGGTTGAAATAATCGAAGCTGCCATCGAGGGCAGTCAGCACTTCCGCCACTTCCTCGGCGGTGAGGCCGTTGAGGTCACTGTCCTCGGATGAGAAGCGGAGGCCGACCACGAAATCCGGCCCTGTCCTGGCGCGGATGGCGGCCAGGCTCTCGCGGATGAAGCGCAGGCGGTTGTCCAGCGAGCCGCCATAGGCGTCCTCGCGTACATTCACGCGCGGATTGACGAATTGCGAGGGCAAATAGCCATGGCTGCCGACGATCTCCACGCCGTCGATCCCGGCCTGTTCGAGCCGGCGGGCGGCCTCACCATAGCCCTCGACGATCTCGCCGATCATCGTTGTGCTCATGGCGCGCGGCATGACGTGGAAGCGCTGGTTGGGCACGGCGGAGGGCGCGTAGGCGACGGGGGCGGTGCCTTCGGCCGTCTCCATGATCTCGCGGCCGGGATGGAAGAGCTGGCCGAACACCGCTGCTCCCTCGGCATGGCAGACCTCGGCGAGGCGCCGATAGCCGGGGATGCAGTCGTCGCTGGTCGCCATCAGCAGATGCGAGGTGTAGCGCGCCGTCTCGTGGACGCCGGCAACCTGCAGCACGATCAATCCGACGCCGCCCTTGGCGCGCGCCTGCTGATAGGCGATCAACGCGTCATTGGGCACGAAGGCCGTGGGCAGGGTGGTGTCGTGTCCGGTGGACATGATGCGGTTCTTGATGCGCAGATTGCGGATCGTGAACGGCGAATAGAGGTGGGGGAGGGCGGCGGACTGGCTCACGGGGCCTCGCAGAAGCTGGACCCGTACTGGGTGCACGGGACCGATCGTGCAATCAACATGGCCGATTGTCGCGACGAGCATGGCTCGGCGCTGGTGAGGCATATCCCGGGTGCCCGCGCACCCGGGGATAGCTGCGGGGCGTCTCAGAGATTGAAGTCGAAGCGATAGCTGGCCGATACGCCGATCGTGAACTGGTTCGGGGAGCCGCGCTCCTTGACCAGGCTCGATTTGGAAGCGGGGCCGGTGAGACGGCTATATTCGGCAAAGGCGCTGGTTGTGATCTTGTCCGTGGTCTTCCAGGTGAGCGCGCCGCCGACGCCAACCGATTTCAGGCCACCGCCGGGCGAATAGGGGCTAAGGCCCGAAGCGAGCGATTCCTGCAGGTTCACGCCGTAATAGGCGTCGAAATAGCTGCGTGTGGCCAGGGAGACCCGGGGCCCGCCGGAAATACGCCAATCCGGTGCGATATCATAGAAGGCGTCTGCGGCGATATCGGCGACCAGGCCGTGATGCGAACGGATGCCATGCCGCAATTCGGCCCGCAGACGCAGCCACTCGGTCGGATAGATATCGGCGAAGATGCCGAGTTCGCCGCCCCAGCGTACCGGCTTGAGGCCCTTGAGATCATCGTCGGTGGAGCCGTCGCGCTCGAACAGGATCTTGCCGACCGGGCCGATGCGCAGGAAACCATTGTCGAGGAGGCCCAGGCCCGGATTGTCGTTGCGCGAGGTGAAGGCCGGGCCCTTGCCCTGGCGCGACAGCGAGACGATGGGCGAGGGCAGGAAGCTGAAATCCTTGGCGCCTTCATATTTGGGGCCCATGGCGGCTGTGGCGCCGAGCTCCAGCGACCAGCCGCCGGCGATGTAGTTGTCCCAGAATCCCGTCGGCGTATAGGAAGAGGACTGGGCCAGCGCCGGCGTCGCCAGAACGGCAAGAACTCCTGCCGCAACGGCAGTCTTCAGGGAGGTACGCAACATCACTTTATTCCCATTTCCGGTCGCGGCAGGAACGGCCGCGAACCTGGCCGCACAATGCCTTCGAGGTGACAACAAACAATGAAGGATGGCACGAATAATCAACGAATTCCCTAACGTCATGTTTTGGATGCCGAGGGCATCGTCAGTTTCGTGATGCCTATTTTGGCGGCATTCACTGAGTGGCGATGATCAGCCGGGAAAGGAGTCTATGAGCCGGCTGCGATTGATTATCGTCTCCCTTATAAACACGATGGCGATTTTGTGGCCAGCAAAAATGGCAGGAGCCTGTTCATAATCTCTCCTTCAAAAGGCAGGAGACGCGGTATAGGACAGGCCATAATTCCAATTTCGAAAGCCCATCATGCCGCCCGTCGTCCGCTTTGCGCCATCCCCCACCGGCTATATCCATATCGGCAATATCCGCACCGCTTTGCTGAACTGGTGCGTGGCCAAGCGTGCGGACGGGCGCTTTATCCTGCGCTATGACGACACCGACACCGCCCGTTCGCGCCAGGAATATGCCGACGCCATCGCGGTGGACCTCGCCTGGCTCGGCATGGTGCCGGACGTGCAGGCACGACAGTCCGAGCGCATGGCGCTCTATGATGCCGCCGCCGCCCGCCTGCGCGAGGCCGGCCGGCTCTATCCCTGCTACGAGACCGAGGAGGAGCTGGAACGCCGGCGCACTTTGCAAAAGGCCCGCGGCCTGCCGCCGGTCTATGACCGGGCGGCCCTGCGCCTGACGGCCGAGCAGAAGGCGGCCCTGGAGGCCGAGGGGCGGCGTCCGCATTGGCGCTTCCTGCTCAACCACCGCATCGTCGAGTGGCAGGACGGCGTGCGCGGGCCCGCCCATGTCGACACCGCCTCGCTTTCCGACCCGGTACTGATCCGGGCCGATGGCGGCTATCTCTACACACTGCCGTCGGTGGTCGACGACATCGACCTCGGCGTCACCCACATCATTCGCGGCGAGGATCACGTCACCAACACCGCCGTGCAGATCGAGATCTTCGAAGCCTTGGGCGGCGCGGTGCCGGCTTTCGCCCACCACAACCTGCTCACCACGGTGAGCGGCGAGGGGCTGTCCAAGCGTAGCGGCGCGCTGTCGATCGGCTCGCTGCGTGAGGCCGGCTTCGAGCCGATGGCGGTAGCGAGCCTGGCGGTGCTGACCGGCACGGCCGAGGCTGTGCGTCCGATCGCGTCGCTGCAGGAGCTCGCTGCACTGGTTGATCTTTCGCGCATCTCGCGTGCACCGGCGCGCTTCGATCCGGCCGAGATCGAGACGCTCAATGCCAAGTTGCTGCACGAGACAGCCTTTGCGGATGTTTCCCAGCGGCTCACGGCTCTCGGCATCGAGGGCGGTGAGGATTTCTGGCTCGCCGTGCGCTCCAATCTCGTCAGGCTGGCCGATGCGAAATTATGGTGGGAGGTGGTGACGGGACCGGTCGCCGCAAGCGAACGGGATCGGGAGTTTCTCGGCCGCGCCGCCGAACTGCTGCCAAGCGAACCCTGGGACGAGAACACCTGGGGCGCCTGGACGCAGGCCGTGAAGGAAGCCACCGGCGCCAAGGGCAAGGCCCTGTTCATGCCGCTGCGCCAGGCGCTGACCGGGCTGGACCATGGCCCCGAACTCAAGGCGCTGCTGCCCCTGATCGGCCACGAACAGGCGCTGGCGCGGTTGGCAAGCTGAGGCCGGAGTGTCGACCTCTCGGTCGACATTGGATTGGGGATCTATGAGGAGTGTCGACCGGCAGGTCGAGACTCCACCCTGGCGCCCGGCTCGACGCCTTCCCATATGGGGCCCGATGAGGAGACCCCGCATGCTGCGTAGAATATGCTTCGGCCTTGCCGTGATCGGACTTGCCCTGCTGGCTCCCGCCGCTGCCCAGGCCCAGGAGCCCGACCTAATCTTCCGCAAGTCGACGGTATGGAAATTCCTGACCCCGGATGACAAGCTTGCGGTCTACGGCATCGACGATCCCGATGTCGAAGGGGTCGCCTGCCACTTCACCGTGCCGGAGAAGGGCGGTCTCAAGGGCATGTTCGGGGTGGCCGAGGAGGTGTCGGACGTCTCGCTGGCCTGCCGCCAGGTCGGGCCGATCAAGTTCAAGGAAAAATTCGAGCAGGGCGCCCTGGTCTACCGCCAGTCTCGCTCGCTGTTCTTCAAGAAGATGCAGGTGGTGCGCGGCTGCGACGCCAAGCGCAATGTGCTGGTCTATCTGGTCTACACCGACAAGCTGATCGAGGGCTCTCCGAAGAACTCGACCTCGTCGGTACCGGTGATGCCCTGGGCCGGGGAGCCGCCCCAGAAATGCGGCGATTTCGTCACGGACTGAGGGCGGCACCCGGCAGAGCTGCCGCCCGCATTCCCACTTCCCGTGAAGTTTTTACTTCTCGCAGGTGATCACGACGGCGTGCGGCTGCGCGGCAGCGGCGACCTGCGTGGGCGCGTTGATGGCGCCGGTGATGTCGGTTTCGGTCTGGCGGCGGAAGGCGACGGCCTTGGCGTAGCCGTTGGCGACGCACCATTCGCTGGCGATCGGCTGGCCGCAAGGCGAGCCGCTTTCCAGGCAGGTGTCGACGCCGTAGCCGTCATCGCTGCTGACGACGAAGGAAGCCACGTTCTGGGCGGAGGCGGGGCTGGCGAAGGCCAGGCAAGCCGCGATGAAGGAGAGGGTACGCAGGTTCATCGAAATCACACATGTGAACGGGGTCTGCCCCGTTCGGATAGCGGAGCCTGCCTATCATCGCTGTGCGTTTTTAAACATGCGTAAATCTGCGTGTTTAATTTTTGGCGAAACTCTGTTGCCTGGGTGCATCACTCTGGCACTGGAGAAAGCGGATGCCGTCCTTGTCTCGTGTGGCTTGACAACGTCGCCCGCATGGCACATTGCTCCCGGCCATGACAAAGACGGCCATCCTTTCGCGGATTATTTGCAGCTAGCAGCAACGCTGGCTGGCGCCGTCATTCGCCCAAAATCTTGAGCGCAGGACGCCCCCGGCCAGCCGAGGTGGGGAACTCATGGTTTTACGGCTCTACGATACCCGTACGCGCGCCAAGGTCGATTTCACGCCGATCGATCCCGATCGGGTGCGTATGTATGTCTGCGGCCCGACCGTCTACGACTTTGCCCATATCGGTAATGCCCGGCCGATCATCGTCTTCGACCTGCTGTTCCGCCTGCTGCGCCATGTCTACGGCGCCGCGCATGTCTCTTACGCGCGCAACATCACCGACGTCGACGACAAGATCAACGAGCGCGCGGCCGAGCGCGGCATCACCATCCGCGAACTGACCAATGGCACCCTGGCCCAGTTCCACCAGGACATCAGGGAACTCGGCGTGCTGATGCCCGACCAGGTCAACCAGCCGGGCGAGCCGCCGCAGATGGTCGAGCCGCGCGCGACCGATCATATCGAGGAGATGAAGGCCATCATCGAGCGCTTGGTGGCGCGCGGTGTCGCCTATGTTGCCGAGGAGCATGTGCTGTTCTCCGTGCATGCCATGGAGAAGCTCGCGACAGTGCCGCGCTATGGCGCGCTCGCCCGCCGCTCGCTCGACGAGATGCTGGCCGGCGCCCGGGTCGATGTCGCGCCCTATAAGCGCGATGCCATGGATTTCGTGCTGTGGAAGCCCTCGCATGGCAACCAGCCCGGCTGGCCGAGCCCCTCGGGCATCGCCACGCCCGGCCGTCCGGGCTGGCATATCGAGTGCTCGGCCATGTCGATGGCGACGCTGCTCACCCCTTATGGCGGTGGCATCGCCTGCGACGATCCGGCCCGCAACGTCTTCGATATCCATGGCGGCGGCATCGATCTCGTCTTCCCGCACCACGAGAACGAGATCGCCCAGAGCTGCTGCGCCTTCGACACGCCGGTGATGGCCAATGTCTGGATGCATAACGGCTTCCTGCAGGTCGAGAGCGAGAAGATGTCCAAGAGCCTTGGCAACTTCATCACCATCCGTGAACTGCTCGGCAGCGACAGGTTCGGCGGGCGCGCCTGGCACGGGGACGTGCTGCGGCTCGCCATGTTGCGTACGCACTACCGCCAGCCGATCGACTGGACACTGCAGGCCTTGAACGAAGCCCAGCAGACCCTGCTGCGTTGGTACGAAGAGGTGCCTGCGGGCGGAAGCGTCGATGCCGGCGTGATCGAGGCCCTGTCGGACGATCTCAACACGCCGGCCATGCTGGCCCGCCTGCATCAGATCGCCGACCCGGCCGACCGGGCGGCGACGCTCGCCTTTCTGGGCTTCGGCAACGATGCGGCCGCCCTGAAGGGAGACACTCAGGTCAGCGATGGTCTGAGGCAGGAGGTCGAGGCGCTTCTGGCGGCCCGCAAGGTAGCACGCGCCGAGAAGAACTGGCCGGAGTCCGATCGCATCCGCGACGAGCTCGCCCGGCTGAACATTGCCGTCAAGGACAACAAGGACGGCACCACCAGCTGGGAGGTCAAGCTCTGATGGCACAATCCATGCCCAAGCCGGGGCTGCGTCCCTTCCTGCCCGCAGATGCGCCGATCCTGGCCGAGATCTTCCGGGCCAGCATCCACGAGTTGACGGCTGACGACTACTCGGAAAGCCAGCAGGAAGCCTGGGCCGAGGCCGCCGATGACGAGGAAGCCTGGGCCAAGCGTCTTGCCGGCTGTCTGACCTTGGTGGCCACGGTCTCCGGCTCCCCAGTCGGCTTCATCGCCCTGAAGGGCAAGGACCTGGTCGATCTGCTCTACGTTCATCCCGCGGTCGCCGGGCAGGGGGTGGCCTCGACGCTCTATGGCGCCATCGAGCAACTTGCCAAGGCGCGCGGTGCTACCCAGTTGACGGTGGATGCCAGCGACACCGCCCGAGACTTTTTCCTCAAGCAGGGATTCGTGCCCCAGCAGCGCAACACCGTGTCGCTCGGCGACGAATGGCTCGGCAACACCACCATGAAGAAGGCGCTCGTGGCCCCGCCCGATGCGAGCCGGCAATGACACGCGACCGCCTCTATCTCTTCGATACCACCCTGCGCGACGGCGCCCAGACCACGGGCGTCGACTTCTCCCTCGCCGACAAGCAGGCGATCGCGCGCCTGCTCGATGATCTCGGTGTCGACTATGTCGAGGGCGGCTATCCTGGCGCCAATCCGCTCGACACCCAGTTCTTCAGCCAGCCCAACGGCCTCAAGGCGAAGTTCACCGCCTTCGGCATGACCAAGCGGGCAGGGCGCTCGGCCGCCAACGATCCTGGCGTCGCCGGCCTCCTGGATGCTGAGGCGGATGCGATCTGCTTCGTGGCCAAGAGCTGGGACCACCAGGTGCGCATGGCGCTCGGCATCAGCCTGGAAGAGAACCTCGATTCGATCCGCGACAGCGTCGCCACCGCCAAGGCGCGCGGGCGCGAAGTGCTGCTCGACTGCGAGCATTTCTTCGACGGCTACAAGGCCAATCCGGACTACGCGCTTGCCTGCGCCCGCACGGCCCATGAAGCCGGCGCGCGCTGGGTGGTGCTGTGCGATACCAATGGCGGTACTCTGCCGCATGAGGTCGAACGCATCGTCGGCGAAGTGGTCAAGGTGATCCCCGGCAGCCATCTCGGCATCCACGCCCATAATGACACCGAGCAGGCCGTCGCCAATTCGCTGGCAGCGGTGCGGGCCGGAGTCCGGCAGATCCAGGGCACGCTGAACGGCCTCGGCGAACGCTGCGGCAATGCCAATCTCACCTCGCTGATCCCGACGCTCCTGCTCAAGCCCGCTTATGCCGAGCGCTTCGAGATCGGGGTGGACGCGGCCCGGCTCGAGAACCTCACGCGCATCTCGCGCAAGCTCGACGAACTGCTCAACCGCATGCCCGACCATCATGCGCCCTATGTCGGCTCCTCGGCCTTCGCCACCAAGGCCGGCATCCATGCTTCGGCCGTGATGAAGGATCCTTCCACCTATGAGCACGTGCCGCCCGAGAGCGTCGGCAACCGGCGCAAATTGCTGGTCTCGGACCAGGCCGGCAAGTCGAACATCCTGGCGGAACTGGAGCGCCTGGGGCTGGCGATCGACAAGGATGATCCCCGCCTCTCCAGGCTGCTCGGCGCATTGAAGGACAAGGAAGCGCAAGGCTACGCCTATGAGGGGGCGGATGCCTCCTTCTTCCTCCTGGCCAAGCGCATCCTCGGCAGCGTGCCGGAGTTCTTCTTCGTCGAGCGTTTCAGCGTCAATGTCGAACGGCGCTGGAACGAGCGCGGTGAACTCGGCGTGTTCTCGGAAGCTATCGTCAAGGTCAAGGTCGGGACCGAGGAACTGATCTCGGCGGCGGAAGGGCATGGCCCGGTCAATGCCCTGGACACGGCGCTGCGCAAGGACCTGGGCAAATACCAGTCGGTCATCGAGGACCTGAAGCTGATCGACTACAAGGTCCGTGTCTTCCAGGGCGGTACCGACGCGGTGACGCGGGTGCTGATCGAATTCCAGGACGCCGCCGGCGACCGGTGGGCCACCGTGGGTGTCTCCGACAACATCATCGATGCCTCCTTCCAGGCGCTGGTGGATTCGATGACCTACAAACTGCTCAAGGCGGGCGCGGAGGTGTGAAGAGAGAGTGTCGACCTGGAGGTCGACACTCCATCGTTCAGCGCCGGATCGCTTCGGCGTTGATATCGATGCGCACGACGTCGCCGATCAGGGGGATGAAGGCCTTCATGCCGAAATCCGAACGCCGGATGGTGGTGGTGGCCGTGAAGCCGGCGACCATACGGTTGCCGCGCAACGGATCCGGTGCCACGCGGTTGAAGGTGGTTCGCAGCGTCACCGGTTTGGAGATCCCGAGCAGCGTCAGTTCACCGCTGAGGTCGGCGCTGCGCGGGCTACGGCGCTTCACCTTCGTGGTCCGGAAGGTGATCGTCTGATGGTGGGCGACGTCGAAGAACTCGCTCGACCGAAGATCCTCGTCGCGCGCCGGCACGCCGGTATCGACGCTCGAGGCCTCGAGCGTCGCCTCGACCAGGCTTTGCTCGGGATGTGCCTCGTCCAGCGTCAGCACGCCCTTCAGCTGGCGGAAACTGCCCGTGACGGTGGAATAGCCGAGATGGTCGATATGGAAGATCGTCTGGGTATGGTCGGGGTCGAGATCGTAGAGGTCGCCCGCCAGGACAGGGGACGAAAGGCAGGTACTGAAAAACAGCGCCGCCGCGCTCGCCTGGAAAAACTGCCTCATCGCATTGTCCATGCCGCCCGAT
The DNA here is from genome assembly GCF_047605565.1 of Labrys sp. (in: a-proteobacteria). NCBI lineage: Bacteria > Pseudomonadati > Pseudomonadota > Alphaproteobacteria > Hyphomicrobiales > Xanthobacteraceae > Labrys > Labrys sp. (in: a-proteobacteria). The sequence continues at coordinate 122,307 of NZ_JASGFM010000016.1, read as the reverse complement.
CGCAAAACACCGTGGCATGAACACCCGAGGCCGCGATCCTATTCGACCGCAGCTCCTATTCGACCGCAACCCCTGGAGGCGGCTTCAGAGCGTCTCGGGTGCGACGCTCATCGCCATTTCGGCGCGCGAGATCTTTTCGATCGCTGCCGTGACCATCGGCACGACCTCTTCGGGTGTGTTGGCCACCAGCACATCCACCGCGGTTTCGGGCCGAATGAAGCCCTCCTCCCGCATGTGTTCAAGAATGTCGAGGAACCGTGTCCAGAAGCCGTCGATATTGACCAGCACGATCGGCTTCTTGTGCTGGCCGAGCTGGGCCCAGGTGAGCTGCTCGACCAGTTCCTCCAGCGTGCCGACGCCGCCGGGCAGGGCGACGAAGGCGTCCGCCCGTTCGAACATCAGGCGCTTGCGCTCATGCATGTCCTTGGTGACGATGAGTTCCTCGACCTCGGTGAGCATGCGCTCGCGCCGCTGCAGGAAGGTCGGGATGATGCCGGTGACCTGGCCACCATTCTCGATGACGGCGCGGGCGACCGTGCCCATCAGGCCGACATTGCCGCCGCCATAGACGAGGCGAATGCCGCCTTCAGCCATGTCCCGGCCCAGGCGCTCGGCGCCGGCGACATATTCGGGGCGAGTGCCATTGCTGGAGCCGCAATAGACGCAAATCGAACGAAGCTTTGTCATGCCCCCGGTTTCGCACTGCGGCATGGGTGGGTCAAGTTGCTTTGCCGGAAGCCCCTTACTTGATGCAGACTTTGGCGAGAAGGAGATCGAGATCGCGGAAACGTCCCGTCGAGACCGTAACGGTTTCAGCTTTGACGGGGCTGCTCTCTTTCGGGCCAATTGCGAGTTTCAGCGAACGCCTTTCGGCGAGCGTGCAGAAAGCGACGGGATCGAGGGTGATTGTCAGGGCAGGGCCGGAAGCATTCCTCGACAGATTCGAGAAGGCCAGTACGTCGCCGATTTGAAGGATCGCGATCAGATTGGCGGTCGGCACGGGACCGCCGCCGGTCGTCGGCATGACGCTGGCTTGGACGCCGGCGACATTCGGCGCTTGGCGCAACTCGACATGCGAGATGATCGCGTTGCCATCGTAGAGACCCGCCGGCACGTCGGCGGCAGTCGCGGTAAAGGCTGCGACGCGCTCGGCATTCTTTTGAGTAAACAGTGCCGCCTGGTGCTTGAGAACCTGCCCTCTCGCATCCTGGCCGTCAGTGATGATTTTCGTTGCTAGAAGTTCGGGACGGCTCATGACGTGGATATTGCTGTTGCTCGCAAGCTGAACCAGCTCGTTGATACTGGGATCGATGCCCATTTCGTCGAAAAAGCGGGCAGCCTGATCATATTGCGCCTGTGTCGTCTTTACCTTGATCCGGTTGACCGACAGAATCTCCCGCCGGATGACGCGCCCGTTCAGAGTGGTCTGGCGCCAGCGTGTCAGGGTCCGCGAACTGGCGAATTGATGCACACCGACCGGGCTCATCCAGAAGACGTGGCGCGCGACGCCGCCTGCCAGCACGAACACACAGGCCGAATTGCAAAAGGCGCCCGCATTGTTGGCGAAGCCGCGGCGGCCTTTCGTGATCGAGGCCGTGCAGTTTTTCTCACCCGGCTTGCAGGCAGCCAGCATGGTCCGGCCGATGGTGACCTCCAGGCCTGCGCGGCGAATCAGACGTCCCATGGCGTAACCGGCGGCGACGTCTCCGCCGGGCGAGGTGAGGATGAAAGGCAGCTTCCTGCCGCCGGCGGCTTTCAGGACCTTGCGCAGCAGTGCCGGCGTCGCGGCGGTGATGTCGCCTTCTGCGGAAATCCATTCCGCACAATCGGGTTCACAATCCACTGCTGCGTTGCGCACGATGAAAATGCGCATGGGCGAGCCTTTCGGACCTGTACCAGCCTCTGTTTGGCCGGCTTGCGATGGTAGGATTCCAAAAAGAAGTGTCAGGCAAAGAGCAGATACAAACAGCGCCGCTCGTTTCATGGAACCTTCCGATCAAGCCCGTCCGACGAAGAATATCGTGCGTTCCTCGAATTTCATCACAATTCTGCGGCAATGGCGCTGCAGTCGGGCGATACCGGCACGCGCCGGATATGATACGGTTGCAGGTGAAATAAACCGGCGCGATACTTTGTTTGCCCGACATCTTGGCGGCGTGGCCTTTCGTCTTGCAGGCGAAGCGGATAAGTAAAATTGGATGAAACGATGCGCGTTCTTGCGTCGGGAGTAGATGATGGCAGTGGGCTGGAAGAGTCTGGCTGGAATAGTCGGAGCCGCGAGCGTTGTCAGCGTCGGTACGCTTTACAGCGTGCTGGTGCGCGAGCCTGCCCGGTCGCCGTCGCCGGCCGTCGGCGATACAAATTCGGTGGTGGCTGCCAATCCTCCTGCCGACAAGGCACAGAGGCCGGCGTCGAGCGGCGATCAGGCGGCCGGCAAGCCGGGTGCGAGCGCTCCGGAGGCCACCAAGCCTGACGCCGCCAAGACCGAAGCCGCGAAAGTCCCGGCCGCGGGCACCCAGGCCGCCAAGCCCGAGGCTGGAAAGACGGAGGTAGCGCAGCCCGAGGCAGGCAAAACCGAAGCCGCCCAAGCCCAACCGCCGAAACCTCAATCTCCCAAGCCCGAGGCACCGAAGCCGGATGCGGCCAAGGGGCAGATTGCCCCGACCTTCGACATTGCCCGCATCGAGCCGGCCGGCAGCGCGGTGATCGCCGGCCGGGCCGCTTCCGGCGCCACGGTGGAATTGCTGCGCAACGGCAATCCTTATGCCCGCGTGGTCGCCGACATCAATGGAACTTGGGCGATCACGCCGCCGGCCTTGCCGAAGGGCCCCTGCGAGCTGACACTGCGCACCACATCGCCGGACGGCAAGGTGACCTTGTCCGAGCAGACCCTCTCCGTGCGCGTTCCCGAAAAGCCGGGCGAAGAGGTGGTGGTCGTCCTCAACACGCCCGACCAACCCTCCAAGGTTCTGACCGATGCGGCGCAGCCGCCAGGCAAGGCGCCCGAACAACCGGTAACGCCGGCAGCGGCAAGCGCCTCTGCCGATGCGGACAAGGCAGCGTCTCGGGCCAATGTCTCGATCCGGACCGTCGAAGCGGACGAGATGGGCCGCTTCTTCGTGACGGGCCGCGCCGAGCCGGGGGCTGCCCTGCGTATCTATCTCAACGATACCTTGGTGACGGGCGTGACCGCGGCCAAGGACGGGACCTTCGGCATGACCATCGAGAAAGGCATGCAGCCGGGCAATTATCGGGTGCGTGTCGACGATGTCGCAGCTGCCAACGGGCAGGTGATGACGCGGGCCGAGGTACCCTTCACCATGGTCGACAAGGCTCCTACCGCCTCGGCTCCGGCCGTGGTGGCGGCGATCGCCACACCGTCGCGTTCGGGGGGCAGTCGCAGCGGAGAGCCGGCCGCGACACCGACCCAGCCAGCGACCACGCCGTCGACCGCCGTACCCGGTGCCGCCACGCCGTCCCCGGGTAAGTCGCTCCCTGGCGAAACGGCTCCTGGCAGCAAGACGCAGCCGGCCGCGGCTTCCGTACCCGCCCAGGGGGCCTCCCCAGCAACGGAGTCCGGCAGCCCGGGAGCAGGCGCTACGGGAGCTGCCTCGTCTCCGACTCAGGCGGAAGCCGCACCGCCGGCCTCCGGCAATGCCGTGGTGCCGAAGTCTGCTACGACGCCATCCGCCTCCAACCCTGCGACGCCCGCCACGGAGCCGGTGCAGACCAGCGAGGCCAAGCCGGCCCAACCTTCGCCGCCGCCCTCGGTGGCGGTGATCCCGGAGATCCGCACCACGACGATCGTGCAGGGCGACAATCTTTGGCGGATCTCACGCAAGGTCTATGGCCAGGGCATCCGCTATACCTGGATCTACGACGCCAATACCGATCAGATCCGCAATCCCAATCTGATTTATCCGGGTCAGATCTTCGTCATGCCGGACAAGAAAACTCCCTGAGCAGAGCGGGCCGCGGGCCCCGGCTCGGGGCAGCAAAATGAGATTTCGTCGCAAGACGCTTGCGGTCACGGCGTTCCAGACCTAACTACGCAGCGTCATCGAGAGCAAAGCGCCTTCAGGCCTGAACGCTTTTTGCTCCGACTCTTTGTTTCGACGCGTCTTTGCGATTCGAGGCGATTCCGTCAAATCGCAAAACGCTTTGGAAAACCCCTGATGCCGGCGCTCTCCGCTCGCCGGCCGAAAGACCGTTGATGCCCTCCGCCGACCCTTCCGCCGCCCCCAAGCGCGTCAGCGCAGACCAGGGCGCCTTTCTCCAGACCATGAAGCATTTGTGGCCCTATATGTGGCCACAGGACCGTGCGGATCTGCGCATGCGGGTGGTGTGGGCCTTCGTGCTCCTGCTGCTGACCAAGCTCATCACCCTGGTCGTGCCCTATACGCTCAAATGGGCGACCGACGGTCTGGCAGCCGTCGGCGGCGGTCGTGAGCTCACGGGCCATACGCTCGCGGTGCTGCTGGCCGGTGTACCCCTCACCATGCTTGTGGCCTATGGCGTCGCGCGCATCCTGATGACGGCGATCTCGCAATGGAAGGATGGGCTGTTCGCCGCCGTGTTCATGTACGCGGTGCGGCGGCTGGCGATCGAGACCTTCGAGCACATTCACAATCTCAGCCTGCGCTATCATCTCGAGCGCAAGACTGGCGGGCTGTCGCGGGTGATCGATCGCGGGCGCACCGGCATCGAGAACATCGTCCGCTTCGCCACCATCAACATCCTGCCGACCATCGTGGAGCTGGCGCTCTACCTGGTCATGCTGGTGCTGCAATTCGACTGGCGCTATGCGCTGATCGTGCTCGTCACCACGGCGGTCTATGTCTGGTTCACCGTCAAGGCGACCGAATGGCGGATCAGCATCCGCCGCGAGATGAACGATTCCGACACCGATGCCAACCAGAAGGCGATCGATAGCCTGCTCAACTACGAGACGGTCAAATATTTCTCCAACGAGGACCGTGAACTGGCGCGCTACGACCGCGCCATGGCGTCCTACGAGAAGTCGGCGATCCGGACCTATATCACCCTGACCTGGCTCAATATCGGCCAGGGTATCATCTTCATGGCGGGCATGCTGGCCTCGCTGCTGCTGGCGGGCCTGGGCGTTTATCACGGCGTCAACACCGTCGGCGACATCGCCTTGCTCAACGTGATGTGGCTGCAGCTCGCCACGCCGCTGAACTTTCTCGGCTTTGCCTATCGCGAGATCAAGCAGGGCATCACCGACATCGAGACCATGTTCGAACTGCTCGACAAGGATGCCGAGGTGAAGGATCGGCCTGGGGCGCCGGCGCTCGATGTCCGTGAGGGGCGGGTGACTTTCGAGAACGTGGTGTTCAACTACGACCCCGATCGCCCCATCCTGCAGGGGCTGTCCTTCGACGTGCCGGCTGGCAGGACGGTGGCGATCGTCGGTCCCTCCGGCGCCGGCAAATCGACCATCTCGCGCCTGCTCTTCCGCTTCTACGACGTCAATGGCGGGCGCGTCATGATCGACGGGCAGGATGTGCGCGAGGTCACCCAGAAATCGCTGCGCGCGGCTATCGGCATGGTGCCGCAGGACACCGTGCTGTTCAACGACACCATCCGCTACAACATCCGTTACGGCCGTTGGGACGCCACCGACGCGGAAGTGGAGGAGGCTGCTCGCCTCGCCCAGATCGATACCTTTATCCGCCGCATGCCCAAGGGCTATGAGACCGAAGTCGGCGAGCGCGGCCTCAAGCTGTCGGGCGGCGAGAAGCAGCGTGTCGCTATCGCACGCACCATCCTCAAGGGGCCTCCGGTGCTGGTGCTGGACGAGGCGACCTCGGCCCTCGACAGCTACACCGAGATGGAGATCCAGGCGGCGCTCGAGCGCATCTCGGAGAACCGCACCACCTTGGTGATCGCTCATCGTCTTTCGACGGTGGTGAATGCCGACGAGATCATCGTGCTCGACAAAGGCGTGATCGTCGAGCGCGGCAATCATGAGGAATTGCTGGCATTCGGCGGCGTCTATGCCGGCATGTGGAACCGCCAGCGCGAAGCCGACGAGGCTCGCGAGAAGCTCCAGCGCACCCAGGACGATGCCTCGCCGGCGGCCGATTACCGCGACGCTCTGGCCGGATAAGCGGTACGGAAGTCCCGTTTTCGTGCTATGAGCAACCGGCTTGGTCGGTGTGGAGGCTCCATGACGGGCAGGAAGCGTCAGCCACCCTTCCCGCAGGCTACCGTTCGCCAGCCCTTCCCGACGTCCGCAGCCATGGCGCCGGCTCCGGCCGCGCGGCCCCTGGTCAGCGTGGTGATGCCGGTCCACAACCGGGTGCGCTACTGCGCCGAGGCGATCGACAGCATATTGAGCCAGACGCTGGCCGATTTCGAACTCGTCATCGTGGACGACGGCTCGACGGACGGCACCTCCGCCTTCCTCGAATGGTATCGCGGGCTGGACGTGCGCATCCGGCTGTTCCGCAATGAGGTCAATCGGGGTGTTTCCGCCAGCCTGAACCACGGCATCGCGCAAGCGCGCTGCGATCTGGTGGTTCGCATGGATTCGGACGACATCTCTTTGCCCGAAAGACTCGCGCGCCAGGTCGCGTTCATGACTGCTCATCCCGAAATTCTGGCCGCCGGCAGTGCCCTCAGGATGATCGATGCGGGAGGAAACATCGCCGGTCCGCCGTCGAAGGTCGAAACCGATCCACAGATCCTGCATTCCCGTCCAAGCCTGGCCCATCCGACCACCATATTGCGGCGCGAGGCGGTCCTGAGCGTCGGCGGGTATCGGCCTGCCTTCGATCATGCCGAGGATGTCGATTTGTGGTTTCGCCTCGGCGAGGTCGGCATGCTGGGCAACCACCCCGAGGTTCTCCTGCACTATCGTGCTCACCCCGGCAACGTCCATCAGACCCATCGGCGCCGCCAGTCGTTCCTGGCTGAGATGGCGGCCTTGGCCGCCTATCGGCGGCGGAATGGCTGGGGTGATCCGGTGCATGCCGAAGCCCGCTATGAGGAGGCCGAATTGGCCGATCTTCTGGGCTGGAGCGAGAAGGCGCGACAGGCCTTCCTTCGGCGCATGGAGGCATAGGGAAGGGCGGTCCCGGCCTCAGTTCAGCCCCGGTTCATCTTGTAGGCTGCTTATTCACCCGGCTGGGTGCAAGTCTTGCGTTACAGGATCCCTCTTCATGTCGACCCGACGTCGTTTTCTCGCTGGAGCTGCCGCTGCCGGCGCCACCATGCTTGCCGCTCCTGCGCTGGCGCAGAACCTGATCGAATGGCGGATGGCGACGGCCTGGCCGAAGGGCCTGCCGGGAGCGGGCACCGGCGCTCAGCGCCTGGCCGATCGGATCGGCGTGCTCACCCAGGGCCAGCTCACCATCAAGCTCTACGCGGCCGGCGAATTGGTGCCGGGGGACCAGAACATGGCGGCCGTGATGGCCGGCGAGGTGGAGATGTCGCATGACATGTCGGCCTATTATCTTGCCAAATCGCCGGCCTTCGCTTTCTTTTCGGCCATTCCCTTCGGCCTGATCGCCCAGGAGTTCGATGCCTGGCTCTATGCCGGCGGGGGCAGGGCGCTATGGGACGAACTGGGCGGACAGTTCGGCATCAAGGCCTTTGCGGCCGGCAATACCGGCGCGCGCCTGGGCGGCTGGTTCCGCCGGGAGATCAACAATGTCGCCGATCTCAAGGGCCTGCGTTTCCGCATCGGCGGCCTGGCCGGCCAGGCCCTCGCCAGGCTCGGCATTCAGCAGATGCTGATGCCCGGCTCCCAGATCCTGCCCAGACTCCAGGCCGACGAATTGGATGCGGCGGAGTTCATGGGACCGGTCAACGATCTCAGCTTCGGTTTCCAGAATGCCGCCAAGTTCTGCTATTGGCCTGGCTTCCAGGAGCCTTGTGCGGCGCTGCAGCTCCAGGTCAACCGTGCCAAGTTCGACGACTTGCCGGCCACCCACAAAGTGGCGATCGAGGTTGCCTGCGCCGAGGAGAATGCCCGCTCCCTGGCCGAATACGGCGCCCGAGCGCCCGCAGCGATTGCCCAGGCGGTGACGCAGCAGGGCGTCGTTCTCAAGCAGTTCCCCGACGAGGTGTTTCAGGCCTTCGGTACGGCCAGCGGGCAGGTTCTCAGCGAAATCATCGAAAATGGCGACGAATTCATGCGCCGCCTCGCCGCCTCTTATTTCGGCTTCCGCCAGCAGACCCTGCTGTGGACCCGTATCGGCGACCAAGGTTACGCCAATATGCGCCTGCTCACCTACGACTATCCCAAAGGCAGCTGATTGCGTCCTTGTCCTGTCGGTGTGCGCCGACCGGACAATTCTTGCCTGTGTTTTGGGCCGGAGCTTGGAGCTCGAGGGGCAGGTTTGCCGTGTAGCGATGTTTTTTACCATTTGTATACGATTGGTATGACGTAAAGTTATTTTCTTATCCAATGGCAACGTCGCTTCGAAGTTTTCGATCGTTGACTTGTAGAAAAACGCCAGCCGATTACCTTTGAATGCAAATATGCATCACTTCATGGGAATTCCCTATTTAAGAATATGCGGAATGTTCAAACTTTATCGAATGCTTCGGTGGATCAGTTTATTGAGGTGATAGGATTGATTGCGTGGTTAACCGTTTATTCATGATGATATACGGTGGTGGGTTGATTGGCGGAGGTTGTTTGGCGTAAGGTTCGGCTCCGGGGCGGCGCCCTCGTATAGGGGTTCAGTGGGGGCGCTGGTCTATGGCGTGGGGCGATCGACAAGCGATGAGGGGGCTCAGCAGGCTCGAACGCCTGATGCCGGCGCGGCAGCGTCTGGCCAAGGGGTTGGCCCTGTCAGTGGCTGTCGCAGCGCTCATTGCCGGGGCAAAGCCTCAGCCTGCCGCAGCCTTCAAGCTCTTTGGCTATAATTTCTTCGGATCGGACGAGAAGCCGGTCTCACCCGATGCCCAGACCTACAAGATCGAAGTGGTGATCGCGGGCGGGGACAAGACGATCAAGTCGGCGGTCGAGGGCGCATCCTCCCTCTATAGCGGTAAGGATGAGACGCCGCCGCCGAGCACGCCCGCCTTCCTCTCCAAGGCGCGGACCGAATATGATCGCATTCTCGGCACGCTCTATGCCAATGCGCGCTATGGCGCCTCCATCTCGATCATGGTCAATGGGCGCAAGCTCGAGGATATTCCCATCGATGCCACCTTGCCGCATCCGGTTCCGGTGGTGATCAACGTCAATCCTGGCCCGGTCTTCACTTTCGGCCGGATCAGGATGGAGAATCGGGCGCCGCACAGCCCGATCGACGACATTCCCAAGACCAAGACGCCCGAGCGTCTCGGCCTCGAGCCAGGGCATCAGGCCAATTCGGACATCGTCCTGTCGGCGGAACAGGCGATGATCGATGCCTGGCGGCGCCAGGGCTATCCCAAGGCCAAGGCCCTGCCGCGCGTCATCACCGCCGATCACGTCAACAACCGGCTCGATGTCACACTGGCGGTCGAACCGGGGCGCCTGGCCCATTATGGGCGCATGACCGTCGACGGCACCAAGGACATGAATCCGGCCTTCGTGGCGCGCCAGACCGGGCTCCGGCCCGGCGATCAGTACGATCCGGCCGAGATCGAGCTCGCCAAGCGGCGCCTGCAGCGCCTACAGGTGTTCTCGACCACCAGCATCGTGGAGGGCGATGCGATTGCGGCCGACAGCACCATGCCGCTGATGGTCACCGTGTCGGAACGCCCGCTGCATGTTTTCGGTGCCGGCGCTGAATATTCCACCACCGACGGCATCGGCCTCAATGGCTATTGGGAGCATCGCAACCTGTTCGGCGAGGCCGAGCGCCTGCGTTTCGATGCAACGGTCGCGGGCGTCGATTCGACCGACCCGACCAAGTTCACCTATTCGGGCGGCGTCACCTTCGTGAAGCCGGGGATCTTCGACCCCTTCACCGACCTCACCGCGCAATTGCTGGCCAAGCGAGAGGTCTATGATCCCTATTCCCAGAATACGTTCCGTGCCCGCGTCGGGCTTGCCCACGAGTTCTCCGAACGGTTGACCGGCAAGATTGCGATCAACGGCGAATACGACCAGGTCGAAGATTTCTACGGCAAGCGCAATCTCCTGCTGTTCAGCCTGCCTGGCGAGCTTGCCTACGACACCACCGACGACAAGCTCGAGCCGACGCGCGGCTATCGCCTGAAAGGAACGCTCGAGCCATTCTACGAGGCCAAGTTCGGCAATTTCGGCGCGGTGACGCGCATCGACGGTTCTGCCTATTTCTCCTTCGATGCGATGGGGCGCTATGTCCTGGCCGGCCGGGTTGCGGTCGGCTCCATCGTCGGGGCGCCGGCCAACGAATTGCCGGGCGATCGCATGTTCTATGCGGGCGGCGGTGGCTCGGTGCGCGGCTATAATTTCCGCAGCCTCGGTCCCAAGCTCGACAATGGCTTCGTCGTGGGCGGCCGCTCCTTGCTGGAGGGCTCGCTCGAAATGCGCATCAAGGTCACCGACAGTATCGGCATCGTGCCCTTCGTCGATGCGGGCAGCGCCTTCTCGACCTCCTATCCTTCTTTCGACGAGGACATGAAGATTGGTGCCGGTGTCGGTCTGCGCTACTATACCAGCCTCGGAGCGATCCGCGTGGACATCGCCAGGGGGCTTACGCCCGTCAAGGGCTTCGTCATCGAGGATGGTAAGGTCAAGAAGAAGAACACACCGCCTTTCGCCCTTTATATCGGATTGGGAGAAAGCTTCTGATGCGGCGCCGGATCGTTCTCTTCACTGCCGTCGCGGTGGTGGCCGTTCCCCTCGGTCTCAAGGCGCTCGCGCCGGCGCGCGCCGATGACGCCAGCGAGAAGTCGTGGTTCATCACCTATGTCGAGGACACCATCTCGACACCGGACCAGAAGATTTCGCTCGGCCAGATCGATGGCGCTCTGTCGTCCGATGTGAGGATCTCTTCCATCACCATCGCCGACCGGCAAGGCGTGTGGCTGACCATCAAGGACGCCCATCTGGTCTGGAGCCGGCTTGCCCTGATGAGCAAGAAGCTCGATGTCGACCTTCTCGAAGCGGGTTCGATCGAGATCACCCGCAAGCCCAATCCGCCCCAGGGCGTGCAGCCGGCCGCCAGCGAGGGCGGCTTCTCCCTGCCCGAACTGCCGGTTTCGGTGAAACTCGGCAAGCTCGCCGTGCCCGTGGTCAAGCTCTCCGCGGCCCTCGCGGGAGAGGATACGGTGTTCGACGTCGGCGGCAATGCCCTGCTGGCGGATGGCAAGCTGCATTCGGAATTGCTGATCAAGCGTACGCAGCCGGCCGGTGGCGATCTCACCTTCACCGCCGATTTCGACAATGCCACCAAGCAATTGGGCCTCAATCTTTCACTGCAGGAACCGCATGGCGGCTTCCTGAGCAGCATGCTGAAGGTGCCCGGCTCGCCGCCGCTCGGCTTCACCATCGTCGGTTCCGGCCCCCTCGACAATTTCGCCGCCGATATCGCCCTTTCGGCCGACGGCAACAAACTGTTCGGCGGCAAGACGACGCTTGCCCAGGGGGGGAATGGCGTTACCTTCAAGGCCGATCTCGGGGGCAATCTGGAACGGCTGGTCGATCCGGCCTATGCGGATTTCGTCCGGGGCCAGTCGGCCCTCTCGATCGAGGGCGGCCAGGTTGCGGGCGGTGGCTATGAACTCAAGCATGCGACCGTCAAATCCGGCGTGCTGGACCTTGCCCTCGCGGGTACGCTATCGCCCGATGCCTTTCCGACCAAGCTCAAGTTGGACGGCAAGTTCGGTGCCGAGGACGGCCACGACATCCTGTTGCCGGGAGGCAATGCCCGTATCAGGGGAATGACCCTGGCCGCCCAGTTCGGCGATGGCGGCTGGACCGCGAATTTCGACCTGCAGAAGCTGGTTGCCGGGACGGTTGCTGCCGAGAGCGCCACCATCAAGGCCGGGGGTGACGCCCAGAACCTCGCCGATCCACAAAAGCGGAGCCTCACCTTCAAGGTCGACGGGCGGGGCGACAAGCTCAGTTCGTCCGACGCCGGGCTTGCCAAGGCGCTCGGCAACAGCCTCGGTCTCACCGCAGCCGGCAAGTGGCAGGCGGGGCAGCCTGTGGTCGTCGACGGCGTGCGCCTTGCCGCAAACGCCTTCCAGGCCGGCTTCACCGGGCTCGTCGGCACCAAGATGAGCGGCATCTACTCGCTGGCCACGCCCGATATCTCGGTGTTCTCCGGCCTTGCGGGACGCGAATTGCGCGGCAAGGCCGATCTGACCGCCAAGGGCGACGTCGCTCTCGCGGGCGGCGGTCTCGCTTTGACCTTCGAAGGCAAGGCCAGCGACATCGTGCTCGGCGATCCGCGCCTCGATGCCGTGCTCAAGGGAGCGACCGATCTCAAGGGCGGCGTCAGACGCGACGCCGAAGGCCTGCATTTCGACAAGATCACCCTGGGCAACCAGCAGTTCAATGCCTCGGCCGATGGGCTTTATGGCGCCAAGGCGATGGATTTCAAGGCCACGGCCAGCCTTGCCGACATCAAGCTGGTGACGGGTAACGCTTCCGGCGCCGTCGAGGTCAACGCCAGCCTGAAGGGCAGCGCCGAAAAGCCCGACGTCGTCGCCGATCTCGTCGCACCCAAGCTGGTGCTGCAGGGCAAGCCGTTCAGCGACGGCAAGGCCAATTTCACCGGCAGTGTCGCCGGCCCCGCCGTCAACGGCGTATTCTCGCTGTCCGGCCAGCTCGACCGCATGCCGGTGAAAGCGGGTGCGACCATCGCCACGCTGGCCGACGGTACCCATCAGATCAATGGCCTCAATGCCAGCGCGGGAGCTGCCCAGCTTGCCGGCGACCTTGCCGTCACCCCGAACGGGCGTGCCAGTGGCCAGCTCAATGCGGCGATCCCGGACATGGCCGCGATCGCGCCGCTGCTGCTGATGAAGGCTTCCGGTTCGCTGACCGCCAATATTGGCCTGTCCATCGACGGCAACAAGCAGAATGCGGCCATCAAGGCGCAGGCCAAGGCGCTCAAGGTCGAGGCCAACAGCATCGGCTCCGCCACCATCGATCTGACCGGGCGGGATCTCACGGGTGTTCCGGCACTCGCCGGCACAGCCAACGCCGCCAATGTCCAGGCCGGCTCCTTCATCCTCAGCCAGCTGCAGGCCAGCGCCAAGCCGGAGGGCGAGAATGCCACCGCCTTCCAGCTTCAGGGCACCATGCCGAAGGGCAAGCTCGCGCTCGCGGGCGCGGTGAAGCCGGCCGGCGATGGGCTCGATGCCCGGCTCGACAAGCTTGACGTTTCACAGCAGGGTATCTCCGCCTCCCTCCAGTCGCCGGTCACCATCGCCAGCCGCAAGAGCGGGGTCACCATCCCCAAGGCCGTGCTCAGGATCGGGCAGGGCGGCGTCGTGTCCGTCGACGGCAAGGTCGGCGAGACGCTGGCGATGAATATCGTCGTCGGCCAACTGCCATTGTCTCTGGCCAATATCGCTTCGCCCGGCCTTGGTGCCACGGGCACGCTGTCGGCCAATGTGAAGCTCTCCGGCAAGCCCGCCGATCCGGTGGCGGAGTTCGACGTGAAGGGCAGCGGCCTCGGCGTCGCCGCCGCGAAGGGCTTCGGCATTCCGGCTCTGCAGCTTGCCGCCAATGGCCGCTATGCCGGCAAGGCCGTCACGATCGGTAGCGCCAGCCTGACGGGAGCGGGGGGGCTGTCGGTCACCGCGCGCGGCCACGTGCCCTTACAGGGGGCCGGCCTTTCCGTCGACGTGCAGGCTTCGGCGCCGCTCGCTCTGGCCAACGGCGCCCTGCGTGATCGCGGCGGCCGCGCCACCGGCACGCTCACCCTCAATGCCAAGGCAGGCGGATCGATCGCCGCGCCGGCCGTGTCGGGCCAGGCGGTGATATCAGGCGGCACGGTGACCGATCCCGAGACCGGCATGAAGCTGACGGGGATCGGCAGCACGATCCGCTTCGATCGTGACCGGGCGACCATTGCCCAGTTCAGCGCAACCACCCAGGGCGGTGGTTCGATCGGTGTCAGCGGTTCGGTCGGCTTGAAGCCGGATTTCGCCGCCGACCTGAAGATCACCACGCGCAACGCCAAGCTCACCGACGGTAATCTGGCGACGGCGATCGTCTCCAGCGACATCACGGTGCGCGGCCCCCTGATGGTCAAGCCGGTCATCGGTGGCCGTATCGAGATCCAGCGTGCAGAGATCACCATTCCCGAGCGCTTTGCCGCCAATGCCGCCATGCTCGGTGTCAGGCATCTCAAGCCGCCGCGTGAAGTAACCCGGACCCTGGCAAAGGCGAAGGACACCGCCGCGGCAGGCAAACCCAAGAAGGGCAAGGCCAGTTCCGGCCCGAATGTGGTGCTCGACCTGACCATCGATGCGCCGGCCCGCATCTTCGTGCGTGGCCGCGGCATCGATGCCGAACTCGGCGGCCAGATGGCGCTGAAGGGTTCGGTCGCCAACATATCGCCGGTGGGCTTCCTGGAGATGCGGCGTGGTTCGCTCGACGTCATCGGCCAGCACATCGTGTTCGACTCGGGCAAGGTAACCCTGGTCGGCGATCTCGATCCCAACATCGATTTCGTCGCCTCTACCCGCAACAGCTCGATCACGGTGACGGTGCGGGTGACCGGGCGGGCTTCCGATCCGCAGATCGTGCTCTCCTCGGTGCCCCAGCTGCCGCAGGATGAGGTGATGGCGCGCTTCCTGTTCGGTCGCAGCATCCAGGACCTGTCGCCGCTGCAGCTCGCCCAGCTTGCCACGGCCGTGGCCCAGCTCGCCGGCGGCCCCTCCGGTCCCGGCCTGCTCGACAGCATCCGCAAGTCGACCGGCCTCGACAATCTCGGCGTGGTCACCGATTCCAGCGGCAACGCCGCCGTGCAGGCCGGCACTTATATCGGCGACAAGATCTATCTGGGCGTGACCTCGGGCGTCGGCGGCCAGACCGACGCCACCATCAATCTCGACGTCACCAGGAACCTCAAGCTGCGCGGCCAGGCCGGCACCGACGGCTCGAAGGGCGGCATCTACTACGAGCGCGAATATTGAGGAACGGCGTTCGCCTTAGGGTTCGTCAATGACTGAATCGGCCCGGCCTTTGTCATTGCCGGGCTTGACCCGGCAATCCAGACCCGCTGCCCCCGGGGGGCGAGCCCGGGCATGACAAAGGCGGCGTTTAGGTGTCACCGGTCGATGCCTTAGCGGCCGCCTGCAACGCGCAGGATCGAGCCGGTGACGTAGCTCGCAGCCTCCGACAACAGATAGAGCGTTGCATCGGCAATTTCGTCGGCGGTGCCGATACGCTGCATCGGAATGCTCGGCCTGATGCGCTCCACGCGTCCGGCGTCGCCCGTGCTGCGCGCATGGATCTCGGTGTCGACCATGCCGGGCTGGATGGCGTTGACACGAACGCCCTCAGTGGCGAGTTCCCGGGCGAGGCCGTAGGTCAATCCGTCGATCGCGGCCTTTGACGCGGCATACCAGACATATTCGCCCGGCGAGCCCAAGGTCGCCGCGGCGGAGGACATGTTGACGATGGCCCCGCCCGGGCCGCCCAGCCGGGTCGAAAGCCGCTTGGCCGCTTCGCGTGCCACCAGGATGGCACCGGTGACGTTGAGGTCGATGGTTTCACGGATGATAGCCGGATCGGTGTCGGCGAGCTTTCCGGACTTGCCGGTGATGCCGGCATTGTTGACCAGATGGGTCAGCCTGCCGAACGCGTCTACGGCGGCGAACAGGGCCGCAATGTCGTCTTGCTTGGCCATGTCGCCGGCAAGGAGCAGTACCCGCGCACCCGCGCGCCGGACAGCCTCCGCCACGGCTTCGGCCGCGACATGGTCGCTACGGTAATTGATGACGAGATCGTAGCCGGCTTCGGCGGCCTTGAGCGAGACGGCGGCTCCGATGCCGCGGCTTCCGCCGGTGACGAGGAGGAGAGGGCGCTGTGACATGGAAAACTCCCGGCTTGTGATCGACCTTGGCTGGCTCAAGGGGATGGACGTGATCTGATCGTTCAGAGAGGGGAGACATCTCCCGGTTCGATGGGAACTGCCTCGCGGATCACCCATTCGGCAATCCCGTCGATGTCGTCGAGCGCGAAGCGCGGCATCGGGAAGGGGCCGGGTGCGTCCGTGGCGATGGCGCGAATATAGGGATCGCCGGGATAGATGTAATCCTTGTCGGTCGCCGTGCGATGCACCTCGATCTTCGGATGCGGATCGCTCTTGAAACCCTCGACGATGACGAGGTCGACCGGCGACAATCGCCGCAGGAGTTCGGTGAGGGGGGGCTCGGGAGCGCCACGCAGCTCATGCATCAGGGCGAAGCGATGGGCCGAGGCAACCAGCACTTCCCGGGCACCCGATTCACGGTGGATGTAGGAGTCCTTGCCCGGCTTGTCGACATCGAAGGCGTGGTGGGCGTGCTTGATGGTCGACACCGTGAGGCCGCGCTGGAGCAGGGCCGGAATCAGGGCGGCGATCAAGGTCGTCTTGCCGGCGCCGCTCCAGCCCGACAGGCCCATCAGCCGCATCATGGCGTCGGTCCCTTGCGGATGTGGTGCGCGGTGAAGCCTTGCTCCTCGCTGCGTCCTTCGTAGATGTCCCCGGTCTCGCGCATGAGATTGGGCAGGTCGATCGCAGCCATCGGATCGGTGCATTCGAGGATGAGGCGGTCGCCGGGCGCCAGGCGCGCAAGCTCCTTCTGCGCACGCAGCACGGGCAGTGGGCATTTGAGGCCGCGCAGGTCGATGCGCTGGGCCGGATCGGTCGCCGATGGAGAAGACGGATGAGCGGACATATCACCGCTCTAGCGAGCCGAGGGCCGCCATTCAACCATTGTGCGTCGTCGCGACGCATCTCCGCCCTATCGGGGTTGAAGAAATCCCGGAAAAGTCCCTCTGGGCTTGCTCGACATGCCGTTGGCATGGAACATCCTCAGCGGCGGCACGGCGACCTTCAGCCGCCATCGATCTCGGAAAGGCGAGGCAGTGTCGTTGAACCAGAACGAGCAGAAGACAGGCAACGCCGTCATGGGGCTGATCCTTGCCGGCGGCCTGTCGCGTCGCATGGGCGGCGGCGACAAGGGGCTGTCCTTGCTGGGCGGGCGGACGATCCTCGAGCGCATCGTCATGCGCCTGCGTCCGCAGGTCGGCGCCCTCTTTCTCAATGCCAACGGGGATGCCGGACGATTCGAGGCGCTGGCTCTTCCCATTCTGCCGGACAACGTGCCGGATTTCCCGGGGCCGCTGGCCGGTGTGCTCGCCGGTCTCGACCATGCGGCGCAGGCCGGTTTTGACGACGTGGCGGTGGTACCTTGCGATGCGCCCTTCCTGCCGGCGGATCTGGTGGCCAGGCTGCGGACCGGGACACAGGCAGGAAGGGGCGCCGTCGCAGTCTCCGCCGGCCGGCGCCATCCGACGGCGGCGCTCTGGCCCGTTCATCTGCGTAGTGCCCTGCGGAAGGCTCTGGTCGAGGAGGATCAGCGCCGGGTGGAGGCCATTCTTCGCCGTCACGATTTCGCGGAAGTGACGTGGCCGGCCGAGCCCTTCGATCCCTTCGCCAATGTCAACGATTCCGCCGGAATGGCTGAGGCGGAGGCGCTCCTCGCCCGTTTCCCGGCGGCCTGACTGCGGAAGTCGTCCCATCGCGCGCTAGTGCCGCCATCTGGCCTTAATTCCGCGCCGGTGATAGAAGCGCGGCGATTGCCAGAGCTTTTTGCGACCGACGGGGCATCCCGGGAAACGCAGAGGCGCGTTGAAACCAAGGTCGGAGTGCAGCGGGGGTTTGGCAAGAACCTGCGCTGTTCCAGGAGTTGCCACCATTTCCACAGAGGCTCAGAACACAGTCCGCGCCATGCCGTTGCTGCGGCGCCTGTTCTCCGATGAAGGAAGCAAGCACACCCGCGCCTATGGCGTGGCGATTGCTGCCGGCGCGATCGAAGCGTCCATGGGCGGGCTGGTGGCCTGGCTGATCGGACCGGTCATTCGCGCCATGTGGGACAAGCAGAGCATGGGGCAGATCACAGGCTTTGCCCTGCTGGTCGTCGTGGTCTTCCTGGTTCGCGGCGCGGCTGCCTATACCAAGGACACCGTGCTCGCCCGCATCGGCAACTCCATCATCGCCAGCGTGCAGCAGCGGCTGTTCGATCATGTCGTGAAGCAGGACATGGCCTATTTCACCGCGCGCCATTCCACCGAAATGGTGGCCTCGAATACTTTCGTGGCCAATTCCTCGCGCATCGCCTCCAATCTTCTGGTCACCTCGGTCTCCAACGTGCTGCAGGTCGGTGCACTGATCGCCGTGATGATCATGCGTGATCCGCTATTGGCCTTGTCTGCCCTCGTGGTGATGCCGCCTGCCGTGCTCGGCATCCGCTACATCACCAAGCGGATCCGGCGTGTGGTGAAGCGCCAATATCAGAGCACCGCGCAGATCACCGGAATCATTCAGGAAACCTCGCAAGGGATCCGGGTGGTCAAGTCCTTCGGCATGGAGCAGGCCATGCGGGCCCGCATGGCAGCCGGCGTGGCCGAGGCCCAGGCAGCCGCCAACAAGATGGCGGGGCTCGGCAATCGTTCGGGCCCGATCATGGAGACGATGGCCGGTTTTGCCGTTGCGGCGGTCATCATCTATGGCGGTTGGCGTATCACCGCCGGCCAGCTCACAGTCGACGAGTTGATCTCTTTCCTGTTCGCCTTCCTCACCGCCTATGCGCCGTCCAAGGCACTCGCTCGCGTCAATGTCGACCTGAACGCCGCCGTTGCCGGCGTGAGCATGTTTTACGACATCATCGATCAGCCGGCGCGCGAAGGGGCAGGCGAGAGCAAGAAACCCGCCTTCGTCAACAGAGGTGGCCATATCGCCTTCGATCAGGTGAGCTTCGGCTACAAGCCGGACGAGCCGGTCTTGCAGGATCTCTCCCTGGTCGCCGAGGCCGGCAAGACGACCGCTCTGGTCGGTCCGTCCGGCAGCGGCAAGTCGACCGTGCTCAACCTGATCCTGCGCTTTTATGAGCCGGGCTCCGGCGCGATCGAAATCGACGGGCAGGACATCGCGTCGGTTTCCGTCGCCAGCCTCCGCAGTGCCATGGCCTATGTCGGCCAGGACGTCTTCCTGTTCGCCGGCACCATCCGGGAGAACATCGCCTTTGGCCGGCCGGGTGCCTCCCAGGAGGCGATCGAGGCGGCGGCCAAAGCCGCCTATGCCCATGACTTCATCGTGGATTTCGACCGGGAATACGACACCGAGGTCGGTGAGCGCGGCCTGCAGCTTTCCGGCGGGCAGCGCGCCCGCATCGCGATCGCGCGTGCCATCCTGCGTGATGCCTCGATCATTCTTCTGGACGAGGCCACGGCCGCATTGGACTCGCAATCCGAACAGGCGGTGCAGAATGCCCTCGACGATCTCTGCGCCGGCCGCACCGTCGTGGTAATCGCCCACCGGCTGCAGACCATCCAGGAAGCCGACAAGATCTGCGTGATCGACGGCGGCCGACTGGTGGAGGAGGGCAGCCATGAGGCGCTGCTCGCCAGGGCAGGGCGCTATGCCGCCCTCCATGCCGTGCAGTTCCGCGACGAGCCCCAGCTCCTGCCTCTCTGAAGAAGGTTTTGTTTCGTGAAATCCGTTGCTCTCTTCGATCTCGACGGCACTTTGGTCGATGCCGATCACCTGCATTACGAGGCCTGGCGCGAGATGGTGGCGCCGCACGGGATCGAGCTTTCCCTCGACACCTATGTCTCCGAGATCATGGGCCAGCCCAACAGCCTGCTTGCCAGGAACTTCCTGAAGGATCTCGACGAAGATGCCGCCCTCAAGCTCGTCGACGACAAGGAGGCGATGTTCCGCAGCCTCTTCGTGGGGCTGAAGCCGGCGAAGGGACTGACGGATTTCCTCGACTGGCTGGAGCAGAACGGGGTGCCGGTCGGCGTGGTCACCAATGCACCGCGGGACAATGCAGAGCATCAGCTGGTCAATCTGGGCCTGGTGGAACGCTTTCCGACCGTGGTGATCGGCGCTGAGGTTGCCAATCCCAAGCCCCATCCAGATCCTTACCTTGTCGGCCTGGAGCGCCTGTACGGACGGGCCGCTTCCAGCCTGGCCTTCGAGGATTCGCGCTCGGGCATCACGGCTGGCAAGGCAGCGGGCCTTGCCGTGATCGGTCTTGCCACCAGCATGAGCGAGGAGGCGCTGCTGGCGGCCGGCGTGGAACTGGCGATTCCCGACTATACGGATTCGCGCCTCCGACCTTTCGCCGCAGCTCGGCTCGGTATCGCCTGATCGCAGGCCGGTGACCCAGCTCCGTCATGGCGCGGATGCTGGGTGAGGCCCCAAGTCTTGGCCTGTCGTCGGCAGAGGGCGGCTGCCGCGATGAAACGGACTTTCCCTCGTGCCGGGAAAGCGCTAACACGAGAATTGTCTCATGGGGTGCCCGCAAGGGCTGAGAAGACGATGGCCGCAAGCTACGTCTAACCCATCGAACCTGATCCGGGTCGTGCCGGCGGAGGGATGAGCTTCGAAGCTTTCAGCTTCACCTCAATTTTCTTCACCGCCGTCATCCGTATCGAACCGTTTTCGACATGGAGGACGCTATGCTGAGGAAACTGCTCGCCGCTCTCGCACTGGCCACCGTCGCCACAACGGCCTCGGCCGACGACAAGCCGGTGCTCACCGTCTACACTTATGAGAGCTTCTCCGGCGAATATGGCCCCGGCAAGCCGCTGCAAACCGCCTTCGAGGCCAAGTGCAACTGCAAGCTGACCTATGTCACCGCCGATGACGGTGGTGCCCTCTTCGCCAAGCTCAAGCTCGAAGGGGCCTCGACCAAGGCCGACGTCGTCGTCGGGCTCGACGACAATCTGATGGGAGAGGCGGAGAAATCAGGCCTGTTCGCGCCGCATGGCGTGGCAGCCGAGAAGCTCTCTCTGCCCGAGCCTTGGACCAACAAGACCTTCATTCCCTATGACTGGGGCTATTTCGCCTTCGTCTATGACAGCGACAAGCTCAAGATCCCGCCCGCCAGCCTGAAGGATCTCGTCGACGACAAGAACGGTCCCAAGCTGGTGATCGAGGATCCGCGCACCTCCACGCCAGGCCTTGGCCTGCTCGCATGGATGAAGGCCGTGTATGGCGACAAGGCCTCCGACGCCTGGAAATCCTTGAAGCCCCGCATCGTCACGGTCACTTCGGGCTGGTCGGAAGCCTATGGGCTCTTCCTGAAGGGCGAGGCCGACATGGTGCTCTCCTATTCGACCTCGCCCGCCTACCATATCGGTGCCGAGAAGAAGACCAACTACAAGGCTGCGATGTTCCCGGAAGGCCATCAGACCCAGGTCGAGGTCGCCGGGGTGACGGCGAGTTCAAAGCAGCAGGAACTCGGGCGCCAGTTCCTCACCTTCCTCATCTCCGACGAGGCCCAGGCCGTCCTGCCCGAGACCAATTGGATGTATCCGGCCAGGACGCCCGCTGCCGGCCTGCCGGAGAGCTTCAAGGCCGTTGCCGTGCCCGCCAAGGCCCTGATGGCGGATCCGGCCAAGCTCGCCGAGAACCGCAAGGCCTGGATCGACGAATGGCTGGCCGCCATGGCGAAGTGAGGAAGGGCAGGTGAAGCTCGACGCTGGTCCTTTACCCTCCCCTGGAGGGGGGAGGGTCGACACGAAGTGTCGGGGTAGGGTGGGATGCACTGGCCCTTCCAAATCGTCTTCCCTCGGCCAAAGCTGAAATATTTTGCAAAGAGTCACCCCACCCCGGCCTTTCAGGCCGACCCTCCCCCTCCAGGGGAGGGTAAAGATGCTTCAATCTGAATGCCCGGCCTGATTCTCCTCGGCGGCCTTGCCGCACTCGTGCTCGCCGCGCTCGCCAGCCTGTTTCTCGCGGCTGGCGGCGACGCCTGGCAGGGCAATGTCGGCTATCTCGTCTCGATCGCCGGTTTCACCGTCTATCAGGCGCTGCTCTCCACTCTGCTGTCGCTCTCGTTCGGGGCGCTCGTGGCCTTGGCGCTGGCCCGGCGGCAATTTCCCGGACGTCGGCTGCTGCTGGCCCTGTTCGGCGTTGCAGCGGCTTTGCCCTCGATCGTCGCCGTGTTCGCCTTTGCCGGCATCTACGGTAGGGCCGGCATCGCCAACACCGTGCTGGGCGCCATCGGCCTGCCGGCCATCTCGCTCTACGGGCTCACCGGCATCCTGATGGTGCATGTGTTCTTCAACGGTGCCTTCGCGAGCCGGGTGTTCCTTGCGGCGCTGGAGGCGGTGCCGGGCGAGCATTGGCGGCTGGCAGCCTCGCTCGGCATGCCTCCGGCTACCATCTTTCGCCGCATCGACTGGCCGGTGCTGAGGCGGGACCTGCCGGCGCTCGCGCTCCTGATCTTCATCGCCTGTGCGACGTCCTTCGCCATTCCCCTTACGCTCGGAGGCGGGCCGGGGAGTGCCACGTTCGAGGTTGCAATCTACCAGGCCATCCATTCCGATGCCGATTTTGCCCGGGCCGCGGTGCTGGCCTTGCTGCAGATCGTCGCCATGGCACTGCTGGCGACGCTTGCCGCGCCGTTGCTGGTGCGCCCGCCGGAAGCGGCGAGTGTCGGACGCAGGCTGGAACGGCCCGATCGCGAAGCTGGCTGGTTGCAACTGGCCGATGCACTGGTCATCGGCTTTGCGCTGCTTCTGCTGCTGCCACCCTTGCTGGCGGTCATTCACGCGGGCCGCACGCTGATGGCTGGCATCGATCCGCAGGTGCCCCGGGCCCTCGTGACCAGTCTGGTGGTTGCATTGGCGGCTGCCTTGCTGTCGCTGGCCGCTGCCCTCCTGCTGTCGCGTTCGCGCCTGTCCCTGGCGAAGCAGGGCTGGCCCCGTCTCGCCCGTCTGATGGCCGCCGGGCCCTTGCTCACACTGGCCGCTCCGCCATTGGCTTTCGCGGCGGGTCTCTACGTGATCGCCCGTGCCTTGGGCGCGACCGATTTCGTGGCGATGCCGGCTCTCATCCTGGTCAATGCGATGATGGCTCTGCCTTTCGTGCACCGGCTCGTCGATCCGCCCATGGCTCTGGCTGAGGAGCGGTATGGCCGACTGGCCGACAATCTCGGCCTGACCGGCTGGGCACGGTTGCGTCTGGTCGAGTGGCCTTTGCTGGCCCCCTCGGCGGCGGCCGGTTTCGCCCTTGCCATGGCGCTCTCACTCGGCGATCTCGGCGTGGTGGCCCTGTTCGGCTCGCAGAGCCTGGTGACACTGCCGGCCTTGCTCTACGCCAAGCTCGGCTCCTACCGTGTCGCCGAGGCGGACGGCATTGCCGCGCTGCTTGCCGGTCTCGTGCTCGTGCTGTTCCTGGTGGCTGGGCGGTTTGGAGGCCGGCATGCTCGTCGTGGATAATCTCACCATCATCATCGACGACTGGACCGGGCGCTACGACCTCACGGTTCCGCGCGGTGCGCTAGCGGCCATGGTCGGTCCTTCCGGCGGCGGCAAGTCCACCTTGCTGCACGCCATTGCCGGTTTCGAAAAGCCGGCAAGCGGCAGGCTCAGCTTCGGGGGGATCGATCTCCTGCCGCTGAAGCCGGCTGACAGGCCGGTGGCCATCGTCTTCCAGGACCATAATCTCCTGCCCAATCTCACGGCCCTGCAGAATGCCGGTCTCGCCCTGTCGCCCTCCCTTCGGCTCTCGGCGGCCGATCACCAGGCCATCTCGGCGATGCTCGACCATGTCGATCTGGCCGGCATGGAAGCGCGCCTGCCTTCAGAGCTCTCCGGTGGCCAACGCCAGCGCGTCGCGCTCGCGCGTGCCATGCTGACCACGCGCCCGCTGCTGCTGCTCGACGAGCCGCTGACAGGGCTCGATCCCACCATGCGGGCCGACATGATCGATCTCATCGATACGCTGCGTCGCGAGAAGAACCTGACCGTGCTGATGACCACGCATACGCCCGAAGATGTCGAGGGCAGGGCCGATCAGGTCATCACGGTTGCAGATGGACGGGTCGTGGGCTGAGGCGAGGTAACACGGAGGGGCGATCCCCTCGTGCGACACGTTTCCGAGATGGTCGATCTGCTCCCTCAATTGATGGAACTGCGGAGATCGATCCTCCAGGGTGCCGTGCCTTCGCCGACAAGGAAAAGCGGACTGGAAGTCCGCACCCCAAGGTCTAAGTTGCTCCTTTGCATGCAGAAGGAATCGCCCGGATGGACGCCAGCGAACTCGCCCGATTGATCGCCCAGGGGCGGGGCACCGAGCCGGCGGATCTGGTGATCAAGAATGTGCGCCTCCTCGACCTTGTCAGCGGCGACCTCGCCGAGACCGATATCGCCATCGGCGGAGATCGCATCGTCGGCACCTATGCCAGCTATCGCGGCCGGCGCGAGATCGACGGGCGCGGGCTTGTGGCCGTGCCCGGTTTCATCGACACGCATCTGCATGTCGAATCCTCGCTCGTCACCCCTCCCGAATTCGACCGCTGCGTGCTCCGGCATGGCGTGACCACGGCCATTTGCGATCCGCACGAGATTTCCAACGTGGTCGGGGCCGATGGCATCCGCTATTTTCTGGAGGCGGCCGGTGAGACGGCGCTGGACCTGCGCGTCCAGCTTTCGAGCTGCGTGCCCTCCACCCATCTGGAGACCGCCGGTGCGAGGCTCGAGGCTGCGGATCTCGCACCCTTCAAGAACCACCCCCGCGTGATCGGCCTTGCCGAGTTCATGAATTTCCCGGGCGTGATCAACGCCGATCCTGCCTGCCTCGCCAAGCTTCTGCCGTTCCAGGACGGCCATATCGACGGCCATGCCCCGCTTCTCATCGGCACGGATCTGAATGCCTATCTCACCGCCCGCATTCGTACTGACCATGAGACGACAACGGCCAGGGAGGGCCGGGAAAAGCTTGCCAAGGGCATGACGCTGCTGATCCGGGAAGGCTCCGTTTCCAAGGATCTGCATGCCCTTGCCGAGTTGATCACGGTCAGGAACTCGCCTTATCTCGCCTTCTGCACCGACGATCGCAATCCCCTCGACATTGCCGAGGAGGGCCATCTGGATTTCATGATCCGCACCGCCATCGCCCTCGGCGCCGAGCCGCTGGCGGCCTATCGCACCGCGACCCTGTCGGCGGCCATGGCCTTCGGGCTCAGGGATCGTGGCGTGATCGCGCCCGGCAAGCGGGCCGATATCGTGCTCATCGAGGATCTCGACCATTGTGCCGTGCGCCAGGTGATCAGCGCCGGCCGGCTGGTGGAGGACGGCTTGTTCGAGGGGCGGACCCGCATTGCACCGGTGGGGCTTGGCTCGATGAAGGCTCCCCGCGTTTCGGCGGCCGATTTCCGCGTCAAGGCAGGCGGGCCGACCGGGCCGGTGATGGGTGTGGTGCCCGGCAAGATCATCACCGAGCATCTGAGGTTGAGCCTGCCCTATGAGAGTGGTTATCGGAATATCGACCTCGACCAGGACGTGGTGAAGGTGGCCGTGGTCGAGCGCCATGGCATCAACGGCAATATCGGTCGCGGCTTCGTCAAGGGCTTCGGTTTGAAGCAGGGGGCAATCGCTTCCTCGGTGGGACACGATTCGCACAATATCTGCGTGGTCGGTGCCGATGACGCCGACATGGCGCTGGCGGTCAACCGCCTCGGCGAGATCGGCGGCGGCTTCGTGGTGGCCCAGGATGGCGTCATCCTGGCCGAATTGGCGCTGCCGGTGGCGGGCCTGATGAGCTTGCTGACTTTCGAGGAAGTGCGAGACCACCTGATTCCGCTGCGCGCAGCCGCCAAATCCCTTGGTGTCACCCTGGCCGAACCCTTCCTGCAGGTGGCTTTCCTGCCCTTGCCGGTCATTCCCCATCTCAAGATCACCGACAAGGGCATGGTCGACGTCGATCGCTTCGAATTGATCGCCGCTTGAGTCATGGTCTTGACGGTGCTGCATCAGCATTCTGCAACCACCGCTCATGCAGTATTCCGGACTCAGTTTCCGGCTGAAAACTTTTGTGATTTGAATAAATAAACTCAACTCACAGCGATGCGTCGAGCCGATTTTAGTATAAAAGTACGTTTTTTATCAAAGCGCATTTCGCTTCAGAGTACCTGCGATGAAACTCCTCGTCGTCTATTGCCATCCTTGTTCGGAGAGCTTTGGCGCCTCGATCCGGGACACCGCCCTGCGCGCGCTCGGCAAGGCGGGGCATGAGGTCCGCCTGATCGACCTTTATGCGCAGGGTTTCAATCCGGTGATGAGTGCAGAGGAAAGGCGCGGCTATCACGAACCGGGCAGCAATGAGGCGCCCGTGGCCGAGCATCTGGCGCAATTGCGCTGGTGCGAGGGGCTCATCTTCATTCATCCCACCTGGTGGTATGGACCGCCGGCCATGCTCAAGGGCTGGCTCGAGCGGGTCTGGGTGCCGCACGCCACCTTCACCATGCCCGAAAACGGCAAGGCGATCGGCCCGGTGCTGACACAGATCCGCCTGCTGGGCGTCATCTCCACATTGGGATCGCCCTGGTGGTGGTGGACCTTGTTCATGAAGGCGCCTGGACGCAATATTCTTCTGCGCGGCCTGAAGAGTCTTTGCGCTCCGCGTTGCCGCACGATGTGGCTGGCACTGCACCGTCTCGACGAAACCACCGAAAAGCAGCGCCGCTATTTTCTTGCGAAGGTCGAGAAGAGGCTGGCATCCCTCAAGAATTGAGAAGTGCCGGAAGGCGGTTCCGCAGAATGTTGGGAGGATATTTGACCAATTCTAAACACGCGGTCGGTTGACGCGGATGCGCCCCGGGCGGCGGAATTGCCAGCGAGCTCTGCCGAAAGATCCGCAAAGACCGAGTTTTGCCAAGTTTGTGTAAGATGAACGGGTATTCTCACCCTTCGGACTTGACTCAGGCAGCAGCCTATTGTCTCAACGCGCCGTCTCAAACGGGGTTCTTGCATGAGTATCGCCTTCACGTTTCCCGGCCAGGGAAGCCAAAGCGTGGGGATGGGCAAGGCGCTTGCCGATGCCTTTCCCGTAGCCCGCGCCGTCTTCGACGAGATCGACGCAGCGCTTGGCCAGAAGCTGACGGCCGTGATCTGGGATGGCCCGGACAACGACCTCACGCTCACGGAGAACGCCCAGCCGGCGCTGATGGCCGTCTCCCTGGCAGCCTTCCGCGTGCTGCAGGACGAGGCTGGCCTCGATCTCAAGAAACATGCCAGCTTCGTCGCCGGCCATTCGCTCGGTGAATATTCGGCCCTGGCTGCATCGGGGGCGCTGACGATCGCCGATACGGCCCGCCTGCTGCGCATTCGCGGGCGGGCGATGCAGGCCGCGACGCCCGTGGGGACCGGCGCCATGGCCGCCCTCCTCGGTCTCGACTACGAGCAGGCGGCCGCCGTCGCCGCCGAAGCAGCGCAGGGCGAAGTCTGCCAGGCTGCCAACGACAATGCGCCGGGCCAGGTCGTCATTTCCGGCACCAAGGCAGCGGTCGAGCGGGCGGTGGAGATCGCCAAGGGCAAGGGCGCCAAGCGCGCCATCCTCCTACCGGTTTCGGCTCCCTTCCATTGCGCTCTGATGCAACCGGCTGCCGATGCCATGGCCGAGGCGCTTGAAAAGGTCGCCATCGCAGCGCCGGTCGTGCCACTGGTTGCCAATGTCCTTGCCCAGCCGATCTCGGATCCTTCCGAGATCCGCCGCCGCCTCGTCGAGCAGGTGACGGGAACCGTCCGCTGGCGGGAAAGTGTCGAATATCTTGCCGGGGCCGGTGTCACCAAGCTGGTGGAGGTCGGCTCTGGAAAGGTTCTGAGCGGGTTGGTCAGGCGTATAGCCTCCGGCGTAGAAGCGGTGAGCATTGGTACACCGGACGATGTAGCGGCATTCGCGCCGACACTGCGATGAAAGGGCCCACGGCCACCCGCCCGATAGCGGGTGGTCATTTCGGGTGAGGATAAACAATAAAGGGTGCGCCCGCAGTGGCCGGCAGCACTCGATTGGGGATGACGATGTTCGACCTTACTGGCAAGATAGCCCTGGTGACCGGCGCCACGGGCGGAATCGGAGCGGCCATTGCCGCATCCCTGCATCGGCAGGGCGCCACGGTGGCGCTTTCCGGTACGCGCAAGGCGGTGCTGGAGGAACTGGCGGCCAAGCTGGGCGAGCGTGCCCACGTCTTCGCCTGCGACCTGACCGACAAGGAACAGCTCGGCGCGCTGGTCCCGAGTGTCGAGGGGGCCCTGGGTCAGCTGGACATCCTGGTCAACAATGCCGGCTTTACCCGCGACAATCTGATGCTGCGCATGAAGGATGAGGACTGGGACAGCGTCATCGCCGTCAACCTCTCTGCTGCCTTCCATCTGTCGCGGGCCGCGGTGAAGGGAATGCTGAAGCGCCGTACCGGCCGCATCATCAACATTGCCTCGCTGTCCGGTGTCATCGGCAATCCCGGCCAGACCAACTATGCCGCCTCCAAGGCCGGCCTGGTCGGCATGTCCAAGTCGCTCGCGCATGAGGTTGCGAGCCGCGGAATCACCGTCAATTGCATCGCGCCGGGCTTCATCGAAACGGCGATGACGGATGCCCTCAACGAGAAGCAAATGGAACCGATCCTTGCCGCGATCCCCGTGCATCGGCTCGGTCATGTCGACGAGATTGCGGCGGCAGCCGTTTACCTTGCCTCTTCAGAGGCTGCCTATACCACCGGGCAAACTTTGAATATTAACGGCGGAATGGCAATGATTTGAACGAGTTAGGCGTCAATTCCACAGTGATTTCCACTGGCGGGATGCCCGCTGGCAATGGCATTTGAAGTGTGTTAATCACCGCCGAGGGACATTCCGATGGCCCCTACGAATGTGATTGTCCGGGATAATCGGAGGTCAATCGAAGGATTGGCCCCGGCTCAAGGAACTATCCAAACACCGACCGCCTCACCGGCGGCGGAATAAAGTGCCGGCAGGCAGTCTTGGTTTATCAAAGGAACGAAAAATGAGCGATATCGCAGACCGCGTGAAGAAGATCGTGGTTGAACACCTCGGCGTCGATCCGGACAAGGTCACCGAGAATGCGAGCTTCATCGACGATCTGGGCGCTGACTCGCTCGACACGGTTGAGCTGGTCATGGCTTTCGAGGAAGAGTTCAACTGCGAAATCCCCGACGATGCCGCAGAGACGATTCTGACCGTCGGCGATGCCGTCAAGTTCCTGACCAAGGCTACGGCCTGAGACGATCGGGGAGCGAAAGCTCCCCGATATCCATCCATCGACCGGCCGGGGGACGAGATTGCATCATTGCCGGGAACCCTGGAGTGACAGCAGGCATAGCGGCTGCCAGTTCAGCGTAAAGGCAATGCGTTCGAGGCATTGGAAGGGCAGCCCTCAGGGCGCCTGCCTTTCAATGCCCGCCTTGCGTCAGGCAATTTTGCGATCAAACGGGTTTGAGTAGCCGGGGAGGGCGATTCCCCGGCCTTTGGAGGTTCTATGAGGCGCGTTGTCGTAACAGGTCTCGGCATGGTCAACCCGATGGGTGGCGATGTCGAAACATCGTGGTCCAATCTCCTTGCGAGCAAGAGCGGCATCGTCAAGATCGACCGTTTCGAGACGGAGGATCTCAAGGCGCGCATTGCCGGCCTCATTCCGCATGGCGATGGCAGCAACGGCACCTACAATGCCGATCAGTGGATGGAGCCCAAGGAGCAGCGCAAGGTCGACGACTTCATCGTCTTCGCCATGGCCGCGGCCACCCAGGCGCTCGACGATGCCGGCTGGCATCCCGCCTCACAGAAGGACCAGGAAGAGACCGGCGTCCTGATCGGTTCGGGCATTGGCGGCCTGCAGGGCATCGAGGATGCCGCGATCACGCTTCGCGATCGCGGTCCCGGCCGCATCTCGCCCTTCTTCATTCCCGGCCGCCTGATCAACCTGGCCGGCGGCCAGGTCTCCATTCGTCACGGCCTGAAGGGGCCGAACCACGCGGTGGTCACGGCCTGCTCGACCGGTGCGCATGCCATTGGCGATGCCGCCCGCCTGATCGCGCTCGGCGATGCCGAGGTGATGGTGGCCGGCGGCACCGAATCCCCGGTCTGCCGTCTCGCCCTTGCGGGTTTTGCCGCATGCCGTGCGTTGTCGACCGGCTTCAACGACGAGCCCACACGTGCCTCGCGCCCCTATGACCGCGATCGCGACGGTTTCGTCATGGGCGAGGGCGCCGGCTGCGTGGTGCTCGAAGAGTATGGTCACGCCAAGGCGCGTGGCGCCAAGATCTACGCCGAAGTCATCGGCTATGGCCTCTCCGGCGATGCCTATCACATCACTGCGCCGTCAGAAGACGGCGACGGCGCCTTCCGCAGCATGCAGATGGCAGTGAAGCGGGCAGGTATCTCCGTCGGCGAGATCGACTACATCAACGCCCACGGCACCTCCACCATGGCGGATACGATCGAGCTCGGCGCCGTCCAGCGCCTGCTCGGAAATGCGTCCGCGACGGCCTCGATGTCGTCGACCAAATCGGCGACCGGCCATCTGCTCGGCGCTGCCGGTGCGATCGAAGCGATCTTCTCGATCCTGGCCCTTCGCGACCAGATCGTGCCGCCCACCATCAATCTGGAGAATCCCGAAGTGGAGACGCCGATCGATCTGGTGCCGTTGCAGGCGCGCAGGCGCGAGGTGAATGTGGTGCTCTCCAATTCCTTTGGCTTCGGCGGCACCAACGCCTCCTTGATCCTGCGCAAGGCCGATTGATCCTCTGCCCGAGCAGAGCGCGTTCAGGCGTGAACGTCGATTTGCTCGGGTTCTTTGTTTCCGAGCCAATCCAGCGGATCGGCTCGGGCGTCCTTGCGGTTCCTGGTACTTCCGAGAAATCGCAAAACGCGTGGCGCATGGCAGGCATGGGGAGCTGGCCGGCATTTCTGCCATATTCGCAGGGCATGCCCGCCGGGGCAGAGGTGATACGGCTTCCGGGTTTCGGCAATCGGAGGTCGCCTTATTGTTCGTATTTTGATGCATTTTCGCCGAAACACACTGGTATTTGTGCGGCAAAGCGCATTTTGGCAAAGGCCGTGTTTTGCTCTAACTCTTTGTTTCGACGCGTTTTTGCGATTCTTGGCGATTCTGTGGGAACACAGGGCGCCTCGGGCATGGCACAATAGATCCGCCAGTTGCCAGGCTCTGCGGCCCGCGGTCGAGGCGGGCAAATATGTAGGCGTACGAGGTTTCTATGGTCGATGATCGGGATGATTCGGGACTAGCGAACGAACGCTCGCGCTCCTTCGGGAAAGGTGCTGCCGGCTCGCGCGGATCCCGCAACATGATCCAGCCCGATGCCGTCGCCAAGCCGCCGACACGTTCGAGCGCCGTGCGCAATCCCTTCGTGGTCGCGGGCAACGCGATCTTCGTCCTGCTGATGCTGATCGCCATCGGCGGCTATTTCGGTCTGCGCCAGTTCACCTCGCCCGGGCCGCTCTCCGAAGCCAAGACCGTTTATGTGCCCAAGGGCAGTGGACGTGACGAGATCGCCGATTCCCTCGAGCGCCAGGGCGTGATCGACAGTGCCACCGTCTTCACCACCGGCGCGTTGATCCTGGGACATAGCAATCTCAAGGCGGGCGAATACGCCTTCAAGCCCGGCGCCTCGATGTATGACGTCATGAACATCCTGGTAGACGGCAAGGTGATCCAGCATTCGATCACCATTCCCGAGGGCCTCACCAGCCAGATGATCATCGATCGTCTGAGCCAGGACGACCTGCTCACCGGCGATGCCCCGCCGGTGCCGCCGGAAGGCGCGCTGCTACCCGACACCTACAAATATGAGCGTGGCACCACGCGCTCGGCCATGGTGCGCAAGATGCAGGAAGAGCAGAAGGCCCTGGTCGATCAGATCTGGAAGCAGCGCGCGCCCAATCTGCCGCTGAAGAGCCCGGCGGAGATGGTAACGCTGGCCTCGATCGTCGAGAAGGAGACGGGCCAGGCTGACGAGCGACCCCATGTCGCGAGCGTCTTCATCAACAGGCTGCAGAAGAACATGCGCCTGCAATCCGATCCGACCGTGATCTACGGCATGGTCGGCGGCAAGGGTAAGCTGGACAGGGCGCTGACCAGCGCCGACCTCTCGCAGCCGACGCGCTTCAACACCTACACCATAGCCG
The DNA here is from genome assembly GCF_047605565.1 of Labrys sp. (in: a-proteobacteria). Taxonomy (NCBI): domain Bacteria; kingdom Pseudomonadati; phylum Pseudomonadota; class Alphaproteobacteria; order Hyphomicrobiales; family Xanthobacteraceae; genus Labrys; species Labrys sp. (in: a-proteobacteria). The sequence continues at coordinate 90,233 of NZ_JASGFM010000016.1, read as the reverse complement.
GCCTGCCGCCTTCCCCCATCGCCAATCCCGGCAGGGCCGCCATGCAGGCCGTGGCGACCCCCTTGGCGACCAAGGATCTCTACTTCGTTGCCGATGGCACGGGTGGGCATGCCTTTGCTCCGACTCTGGACGAGCACAACAAGAATGTCGCCAAATGGCGCCAGTTCCAGCAGCAGGGCGGCAATGCCACCGTCGCACCGCCGCAGCCGACACCTGCGCCGGCACCGGACAATGCCGCAGCGGCGCCGGCGCCAGCCCCGGCCGAGGCCCCCGCAGCCAAGCCACCGGCAAAGCCTTGCAAGAAGGGCAGCAAGGCCTGCAAGCAGCAGACGGAGGCCGAGGCACCGTCTGCACCTACGCCGCCACCGGTACCAACTCCGTCACCAGCGCCCGCTCCGTCACCGGCACCTGCAGCCGATGTCCCGCTGCCTGCTCCTTCGGCGCCCCCGGCTGCAGAGGCGCCGGCCGCACCCAATGCCGACCCGGCCCAGGCTGGCAAGCCCAAGAAGGGCGGCTTTGACGATCCTGTCGCCAATACCAACCATGACCCGCTGCTCGACAAGACCTTCGATCTGAATTCGCCGCAGTCGGTGCAATAGGCTGGCTGCGTGCGAGCCGCTTGAGCGCGGGGCCGCGGGGCTCTATCTTCCGTCAGGCTTATTCGACGCGCCCGCGGCGCGTCGGGAGCGAGCACTCAGTTCCGGTTGCCGGTGAAATCCGTCCGGTCGGATGCTGAAATCACCGTATGGAACGTTGGAAGATGTCCGTTGTCAGTATGACCGGCTTTGCCCGGGTGGAAGGACAGACCGGCGCGAACCGCTGGGCCTGGGAAATCAAGACCGTCAATGGCAAGAGCCTCGACGTCCGCTTCCGGTTGCTGCCCGGATTCGAGGCGCTGGAGGCTTCGGCACGTGCCGCCTTGGGCGCCGCCTTTGCTCGCGGCTCGTGCCAGATCGGCCTGTCGCTGAAGCGCGATGCCGTGGCGCCGGTGGTGCGTATCAACCAGGCGGTGCTCGATGCCATCGTCTCGGCGATGGCCGAGGCCTCGCACAAGGTCGATGCGGCGGCGCCGCGCCTCGATGGCCTCTTTGCCATCAAGGGCGTGCTCGAGGTCGAGGAGCAGGAGGAGGACGAGGCCGGACGCGTCGCGCTGCAGGAGGTCCTGCTGGAGGGGTTCGCCAGGGCCGTAGCCCAATGCGCCGAGATGAGGCGGCGGGAAGGGCAGGCGCTCGCCCGCGTCCTGCTCGGCCGTATCGACGAGATCGAGGCCCTCACCCGTGAGGCGGACACCAATCCAGCGCGCCAGCCCGCGGCCGTGCGGGAGCGGCTTGCCGCCCAGATTGCCGCCCTGCTCGACGCCTCGTCGTCGCTCGACCCCGACAGGCTGCACCAGGAGGCGATCCTGATGGCAGCCAAGGCCGACATCCGCGAGGAACTCGACCGGCTGCATGCGCATGTTGCCGCCGCGCGCGATCTGCTGGCCAAGGGCGGCCCGGTGGGACGGCGCCTCGACTTTCTCGCGCAGGAGTTCAACCGGGAAGTCAACACCCTTTGCTCCAAGGCGAATGATGTCAGCTTGACCGCGACCGGTCTTTCTCTCAAAGCAGTGGTCGAGCAATTCCGCGAACAGGTTCAGAATATCGAATGAGTAGCACTGCGTCCGTTCCCCAGCGCCGGGGCCTCCTGCTGATCGTTTCCTCGCCCTCCGGTGCCGGCAAGACCACGCTGACACGCCTTCTTCTGGCCGAAGACAAGTCGATGCATCTGTCGATCTCGGTAACGACGCGGCCGCGCCGTGGCAGCGAGATTGACGGCGTGCATTATCGCTTCATCGACGCCGGTAGCTTCGAGACCATGCGCGAGAAGGGCGAATTGCTGGAATCGGCCAAGGTACACGGTAATTACTACGGCACGCCGGCCGGGCCGGTGGAAGAGGCCCTGGCCGCCGGGCGTGATGTCCTGTTCGATATCGACTGGCAGGGCACCATGCAGATCTACAACAAGATGAGGCCGGATATCGTCTCCGTCTTCGTCCTGCCGCCGTCGGTGGCCGAACTCAAGGCGCGGCTGGAGCGGCGGGCCGAGGATAGTCCCGAGATCATCCTGCAGCGCCTGCAGAATGCCCGCGTCGAGATCAGCCACTGGACGAAATATGACTATGTGCTGGTCAACACCGACCTGCAGACGACCTATGCCAAGCTCAAGGAAATCCTCGACGTCGAACGCATGAAGCGCCAGGACAAGTCGCAGGTCGGTCAGCTGGTTGATACGCTGAAGGCCGACCTCGACGCACTCACACGCGGGCGCTGAGGCTACTTCAAGGCATGCGCCAGCGCGACGAAGGCGGCGACCGGGACTTCCTCGGCGCGCATCTCCGGGCGCAGGCCCGCATCGGCCAGCGCGGCCGCGAGGTCACCACCAAGCCCTTTGAGGCTCTGGCGCAGCATCTTGCGCCGCTGGCCGAAGGCGGCCTGCGTGATCCGCTCCAGGGCCGCCGGAGTACAGGGCAGCGGCGCCGGACGGGGGCGCAGATGCACCACAGACGAGGTGACCTTGGGCGGTGGCACGAAGGCACTCGGCGGCACGTCGAAGACGATTTCCGCTTCCGTCCGCCATCCGGCCAGGACCCCGAGGCGGCCATAGGCCCCGTCCGCTTCGGTGGCCACGATACGCTCGGCAACTTCCTTCTGGAACATCAGCGTCATCGACTGGAACCAGGGCGGCCAGGGCTCGGTCTTCAGCCAGCCGATCAGCAGGGGAGTCGCCACGTTGTAGGGCAGGTTGGCGGTGATGCGCACCGGCCCTTCCAGCCCGGCGATCAGCGCCGGCCAATCCGCTTCGAGGGCATCGCCGGCATGGACCGTCAACCGGCCGGGATAGTGGGCCGCGATTTCGGCAAGGGCCGCCAGGCAGCGCTCGTCGCGTTCGACGGCGACCACATGGCGAGCGCCGCAGGCCAGCAGAGCGCGGGTCAGGCCGCCGGGACCGGGGCCGACCTCCACGACATTCACCCCCTCCAGCGAGCCGCCCGCCCGCGCGATCTTGGCGGTGAGGTTGAGGTCGAGCAGGAAGTTCTGGCCGAGGGACTTCTTGGCCATCAGCTCGTGCTGTCGGATGACCTCGCGCAGCGGAGGAAGGTTGTCGATCTGGGCCATGGTCAGCGGGACATCCTGTCGGCCAGCGCCAGGCTGGCAAGGAAGCTGGAAGGGTTGGCCTTGCCGGTACCGGCAAGGTCGAAGGCCGTGCCATGGTCGGGCGAGGTGCGTATGAAGGGCAGGCCCAAGGTGACGTTGACGGCCTCGTCGAAGGCGAGCGCCTTCGCCGGCGCCAGGGCCTGATCGTGATACATGCACAAGGCGACGTCGAAGCCCTGGCGCGCCCGAGCATGGAACATGGTGTCGGCGGGCAGGGGACCGCGAGCGTCGATGCCGGCCGCTCTCAGCCGGGCGATTGCGGGCGCGACGACGGCGTTGTCCTCCCGGCCCAGCGTGCCATTCTCGCCGGCATGCGGGTTGAGACCGGCGACCGCGAGCCGCGGAGCCATGATGGCGAAACGAGCCTTGAGATCCTGGGCAACGATCAGCCCGGTCTCAAAGATCAGCTCCTCGCTGAGGGCTGCGGGCACCTCGGCCAAGGGAATGTGAATGGTCACCGGCACCACGGCCACCGTTTCGGACCAGATCATCATCACCGGCTTGCCGTCGTGGCCCCAATGGCGGTGCGCCAATTCACCCAGGAATTCGGTATGGCCGGGATGGCTGAAGCCGGCGCGATAGAGCACCTCCTTCATGATCGGAGGTGTGACCACGGCCCGGGCCTGCCCGCGGCGAACAGACAGCACGGCGCGTTCGATCGACTCGATGACCGCGGCGGCACCGGCGACATCGGGCCTGCCGGGCTGGTCAGGGGCGGGATTGGCCAAGGGAACCACAGGAAGGCCACGTGCGAAGGCTGCGAATGCGCCGGCTTCGTCGGTCTCGACGATGGCCAGATCGAGACCGATGCGCCGAGCACGGTCCGACAACAGGCCGGGATCGCCATAGACGAAGAAAGGCGCGGCTTCGCGGCGGGCTGAGGCTGCCGTCACGATCAGCTCCGGGCCGATGCCTGCCGGTTCCCCCATGGTCAAGGCAATTGGCAGCGAGGACTGTTCGGTCGGCATGATCAGGTCAGATGAGCTCGCTTGCATGAGCGGGCCAGCCCCGGGCGGGGCAGGCCGGCTCGCTTCGTCTCAGAAGGTCTTCAGATTGCCGTAGCGGTCGGTATAGCTGCTCGGCTTGGTGACATTGAGATTGTCGAAGTCGTTGTTCCAGATCTTGTCGGTGAATTCCTTCGGACTGCCGCTGACACCCAGGCCGCGCAGCTGCAGCTGGAACTGCACCGTGGTGTCGTATTTCAACGACGTGGTGTCATAGGAGCGCGAGACGCTCATGCCGAGTGCAATGCAGGCGTCGACATAGGTCAATCCGGCATAGCTCGACGAGAATTTCTTGGTCCTCATGTCGTAGAGAGCGCCGGCACTGGCGATCCAGTTCTCGTTCAGCTTGAAGGCAGCCTTGCCGTTGATGCCTTCGCGATCGTCGAGCCCCAGCAGGGGCTGGGCATCGTAGCGTGCATAGATGATGTCGGCCTTCAGGCGCCCGATCGTACCGAGGGCGCCGACTTCGAACTGCCGCATGTCCCAGTTTTTCTGGTCGAAGCGGGCACCCGACAGGATCGCGAAATTGTTTACCGGCTGCAGATAAACACGCGCGACATAGTCGGAAATGTTGCGATCCAGGCCCGATTGCAGGCCCGTATTGGCCATGTCGCCCCTGGTGAAGGAATTGGTGCCGCCGAAGGAGTAGGACTGGCCGAACATGGCGTTGTAGTAGCCGCCGCCATTGGTAGTCAGCGAATATTGCAGGCCGGCATTGACGCGAGAACCGTCCTCGGCCCGATCATAGCCGGAATACTTATCCCAATCGAACAGGTTGGTGTCGTCGAAGATCAGGCTCTGGGCGTCTTCGTTCGGGAAGACGCCGCTCTGCATCGCCTTGGGGCGCAGGATGACCTGCGCGATCGGTTCGATGATCTGCGTGCCCCAATCGGATTGCGAGATGAAGGGGTAGCGATAATCGAGGCCGATGGCCGGCACCAGGCGCGCCGCAGTGTCGTTCTTCTTGTTGCTGACGAACTGGTCGGCCGGATTGCCGTCGAGCTGGGTGAAGCCAAGATCGCCGCGAACATAGGCGAAGGGGGTCCACTGCTGCCCATAGGTATCGGTGAAGGTCTTCTTCCAATAGGCATTGATCGAGGCGCGCGTATAGGTGCCATCGATGCCGCGCTGCAGGCAGTTCGTCCGCGTCTTCGGCGTGAGATTGTCGCAGTTGTAGCCCAGGATGTTGTCGAAGGCGGCCTGCTGGCGGGTCAGGCTGGTCAGATTGAGGTTCCAGCCGAGTTCGCCGCCGAAGACCGGGCGGTCGACGATGTAGTCATAGTCGAGCACAGGTGCGACGACGGGCAGCTGCTTCTGCACGTCGGCCGTGGTCAGGCCCTGGAAATAATAGGCGCGCAGATCGAACCAGGATTTGGTGCCGACGCCGGTCAGATAGACGGTGGAGGTTGCCTCCGTCTTGCCCCGCAGATTGTCGAGGCGGTAGTCGCGCCAGTAATATTTGTCGCTCAGCAGCGAGCCGTCCCAGCCGAAACGCCATTTGTCGTTCAGCCAGAATTCACCCTTGGACGAAATCGAGCCACGCCAGTTCGGCCTGCCGATATCCTCATTGGCGAACTTGTCCGGGTCGCTGATGAAGGCGCCCGACGCCATCACCGAATAGGCGCCGTTGAGCGTACGATGGCGCCATTCGATCTGGCCCGTCGGACCCTGGCTGCTGGCATAGCCGGGCGTCAGGGTCAGATCGTAATTGGGTGCGAGGTCGATGAAATAGGGCAGTTCGAGGCCGTAGCCGATCCGCGAGGAGTGGAAATAGCGCGGCGTGATGAAGCCGCTCTTGCGGGTGACGGACGGGTCGGGGGTCGACATATAGGGCAGGTAGGCGATCGGCAGTCCGAAGAACTCGAAGCGAGCATCTTCGAAATAGATCATCTTCTCCTGCTGGTTGTGGATGACCTTGACGGCCTTGATCTGCCACAAAGGCGGCTTCTGCGGATTGTCGGCACAGGGCGAGCAGGCCGAATAGACACCGTTCTGGAACACGGTGACATTGCCGCCGGTGCGCTCGGCCCGGTTGGAGGCGATATAGAGTTCGTCCGCCGTCACCATCTTCAGCGAATTGACGAAACCGTCCCTGAAATCGTCGGTCAGGTCGAAATTGTCGGCATAGGTCTTGGTGCCGTCGGCTTCGGTGATGACGACATTGCCATTGGCCCGCACGCGCTTGGCCTTGCGGTCATAGACCACGCGGTCGGCCTGCAGGGCGCGGCCGTTGTAATAGATCTGCACCGTGCCGATGGCGGTTACGACCTCGTTGTCCTGGTCATACTGCATCTCCCTGGCCTTGAGGACCATGTTGGAGCTGCCCTGACCTCCGGCACCATCGGAACGCGCACCCAAGGGCCCGAGCAGGTTCTCCTGGGCATGGGCTTTCGACGGCAACAACGCAAACGACAGCGCTGCAACCGCGACGGTGGTGCACAGCATGGTCGTAAGGAAGTGGCGAGCTGATACGCGCATCAGCCATCCTCCTGGTTAAGCAACACGGTAAATCCGATCAGGGCCGCAACGGCAGCCGGAGTCCAAGCGGCGACGGCCGGCGCAACCAGCCCCGCAATGCCCAGATCCTTGGCCATTTTGGTTACGACATACAGCAAGAAACCCGCCCCGATTCCACTCAAGATCATCACACCAATACCGCCAAGACGCGCAAACCGCAGCGATACCGTCGCGGCGATCAGCACCATCGCTACGAGCAGCAGGGGACGAGCTAGAAGCGTCTGATATTGCAACCGGTAGTCATTTGCATCAAGTCCCGCGGCGCCCTGTTGTGCGATTGATGACGGGAGTCTCCAGAAAGACACGCTGTCCGCAGACACCGCAAATTTCTGGTCAACCTGGGACTTGGTCAAATTACTAGGAAAATCAATGCTTTCCGACGTTTTGACCGGTTGGTTGGGAATGAATTCCTGGACGTTGGATAGATGCCAGGCGCCCTTGTCAAGTTTTGCGGTATCGGCTTCCAGCCGCCTGACAAAGCGACCGTCGGCATCGAGGGCATAGATGGTAACGCCCGTCAGCGTGCCGTCGTCGCTGTTCTCCGCCGAAGTATGGATGACGGCCTGGCCGTCGCGGATCCAGCGGCTCTTGTCGTCGTCGCGGATCTGGCGGGCGCCGAAGACGCGGGTGTCGAGAAGATCGCTTCTGGTTTTCAGCGCCGCCGACAGCGGGTTGAAGGCAATTGCCGCAAGGATGCCGAGGAGGATGGCGCAGATGATCGGTGGGGCCAGGAATTGCCAGACCGACAGGCCGGCGGCACGCATCACCACCAGCTCGAGCCGCAGGCTGAGATTGACGAAACAGATGATGGCCCCGAACAGGAAGACGAAGGGCAGGGTCTGCTCGATGATGGACGGTGTTCGCAGCAGGGACAGGGCCGCGATCGAGCCCACGGACACGCGGGGCAGGTCGCTGGCGCGCCGACTGGTCTCGGCAAAATCCAGCAGGAAGATCATGACGAACAGGAAGGCAAGCACGCCGAAAATGGCGATCAGAAAGCGCTTGCTGAGGTAGCGGCCGAGGGTGGAGGTCATGATCATGCGCGCGCCGTCCGGTTGGCGAGGCGCGAAGTCAGCTCATTGTACCAGTTCGTCACTCCGCGCGGCAGCGACAGGCGCAGATGGCCGGTGATCACGGCAAGGCAGATCAGCGAGGTCAGGATCGGCACGCCGAATGCGATATAGACGCCGCCGGCCGAATGCACGCTCAGGCTCTGCGTGGCAATGAAGCCGAGAATGCGCACCACCAGCACGCTCAGAATGGCAAAGCCGATCGCGCTGGCTCGCCCCTGGCGGGTGGTGCGCGCCTGGCCCAGGAAGGCAAGGGCGACCAGCATGAAGGCAATCGGATAGAGGGGAGCGGTAAACCGGTCCACCAGTTCGCCGCGAATGCGGCCGCGTTCGGCCTGTCCCTTCATCTCGGATGGCTGGGTATTCCACAGTTCGCTGGTGTAGCGGTCACGCGGCTTGTAGTTGATGGTGTCGTTGTCGTCGCGGGCGAGCTGCGAGAGGTCGAACTGATACTGCTCGAAGGTGACGATGGAGGCGTCGGAGGAAGCGCCGCCTTCCTGCTGCTGCAGCGAGCCGTTGTTGAGAACCAGCACCAGCCCCGTCGCCGTATCGACGATCTTGCCGGTTCCGGCGATGTAGGTCTTGGTCTTGCCCTTGTCGCGGGCATCCTGCACGAAAATGCCGAGCAGCGTCCCGTCGGGCTGGCGCTCACGGATATGGAAGGTGAAGCCGCGCAGGGCAGTGAACTGGCCTTCCTTGAGGAAGTGCTGCACTACGTCGGCCGCTGCCGCGACGCGCCAGGCGGTCAGCTCATGCTGGCTGGCGGGCTGGATATAGAGGGTGACGGCGGCAATTCCCGCAGCGACGAGACCGGTAATGCCGGCAAAGGGCGTGATCAGCCGGGAGGGGGAATAGCCCGCAGCGTTGAGGACGACGAGTTCAGAGCCGGCATTGAGCCGCTGCAGCAGCCACACGGCCGCCAGGAAGACCGCCAGCGGTGCGACCACGACTACCAGCGCCGGCAAAGCGAGCGAGCTGATGGCCAGGAAGACCAGCACGGACTGGCCTTGTGCCGTCATGACGTTGAATTCGCGCAGGGCTCCGACCATCCAGGCAAGGAGCGTCAGCACGACGAGGCAGACCAGAAAGGCAAAGCCAAACTGTCTGGCAATATATCGGCTGACGAGGTTCATTGCCTTTTCGGGTCTCCTACCCGTTGCTTGTAGCCTCGTGCTAGGCAGGAGGCGAGACGTTTGTATGGCAGGACCGAGGCTGCAAGCGAATTGTTGTAGACATGGTTACGGATTGACATGCAAAAGTCCCAACAAGCCGTCAACCGCGCGGCAGCTTCCAAGCCGATTCCTTCTCCCCGAGCCATTGGCGCGGGGAGAAGGAATCGGCAGAATATCAACCGCTTGCAAAGTTTCTCGATAGTGTCCACGAATGGGCGATAATTGAGAAACTTCGCTTGGAATGGGCATCAATTATGGTTTCCGAATTGAAACTGTCTTTTTCAAAAGTCGAGAAAATTGCCGACGGCATTGCCGTCATATTCACAAATATCGATTTGGCGGTATCGCCTGAAACGGAAGCTGCTCTACCGGGTATCGGCAGTCTGGTCAAACGTGCGGCTTCCGCCGATAATTTCAAGGGGAAGGCGCTGACCTCCCTCGACATTCTTGCGCCCTTGGGCCTGACGGTGGATCGTGTGATCGTGGTTTCGCTCGGCAAGGCCGAGGACAGCGCCCGCACCGATTGGGTCAAGGCCGGAGGCAATGTGGTCGGCAAGCTGCCGGCTTCGGCAAAGTCGGCGACTGTGGTGCTGGACCTGCCGGATGCCGCCATCACCGCCGATCAGGTGGCTGACTTCACCCTCGGCGCCCGGCTGAGGGCCTACAAGTTCGAACGCTACAAGACGCGCAAGCAGGACGATGCGGCGAACAAGGTGCTGGAACTGACGATCGCCAGCAGCGTCGATGGCGCAGCCAAGAAGGCCGGCAAGTCGCGCGAGGCGATCGCCGACGGCGTCAGGCTCGCGCGCGACCTGGTCAACGAGCCCCCGAACGTGCTCTACCCCGAAGCCTTCGCCAAGCGGGCGGCCGAACTGGAGGAACTCGGCGTCGAAATCGAGATCCTCGACGTCAAGGCGATGAAGAAGCTCGGCATGGGGGCGCTGCTCGGCGTCGGTCAGGGCTCCGAGCACGACAGCCGGCTGGTGGTGATGCGCTGGAACGGCGCCAAGAATCGCGAGGCCAAGCCGGTTGCCTTCATCGGTAAGGGCGTAACCTTCGACACCGGCGGCATTTCCATCAAGCCGGCTTCCGGCATGGAGGACATGAAGGGCGACATGGGCGGTGCGGCCTGCGTGGTCGGGCTGATGCATGCGCTTGCCGCCCGCAAGGCCAAGGCCAATGTGATCGGAGCCATCGGCGTGGTCGAGAACATGCCGGACGGCAATGCCCAGCGCCCGGGCGACATCGTCACCTCGATGTCGGGCCAGACCATCGAGATCATCAACACCGATGCCGAGGGCCGGCTCGTGCTGGCGGATGTGCTCTGGTACATCCAGGACAAGTACAAGCCGCAATTCATGATCGATCTCGCCACCCTCACCGGGGCCATCATGGTGGCGCTCGGCCAGGAATATGCCGGCCTCTTCTCCAACAATGACGAATTGGCCGGGCGCCTCTTCGTGGCCGGGCAGACGACGGGCGAGCGGGTCTGGCGCATGCCGCTCGGCCCGGAATACGACAAGCTGATCGATTCCAAATTCGCTGACATGAAGAACACCGGCGGCCGCAATGGCGGCTCGATCACCGCCGCCCAGTTCCTGCAGCGTTTCGTCAACGAGACGCCCTGGGCCCATCTCGATATCGCTGGCACCGCCATGGGTTCGCCCGCCAGCGACGTCAACCGCAGCTGGGGTTCGGGCTGGGGCGTGCGCCTGCTCGACCGGCTGGTGGCGGAGCATTACGAGGGGTGAGGATCACGCTGTTCGGCACGCCTGACAGCGTCTATACGCGGATCATCCGGCTGGTTCTCGATTTGAAGAATGTCGGTCATGACTTTGTCATGGCTGACATTTTTGACGACAGGGGTATACCGGATGATTATGAACGGCGCCATCCGTTCCGGCGTATCCCGAGCATCGAGATCGATGGCACGGTCGTCTATGAGACCGACGCCATTGCCCATTATATAGAGGCACTGCTTCCCGATCCTTCGTTGGTGCCTGCGGATGCACGCACCGCGGCACGCATGCGTCAGATCATGCGCGTTGTCGATCATTACGCCTATCGACCGCTTGTCTGGGGAATTTACGTGCCGCTGTGGTGGCGTGATGGCACGATGCCCACTCGAGAGATGCTGGCGGAAGCCGAGACGGCATTGCGTGCCTTGCAAGAATTGGTGGGTGAGGGGGGCGTGGGACTTTCTCCCAACCTGGCTTGGTGCTACCTCGCGCCGGTCCTGGCCGTTGCCGACAGTGTCTAGGCCGGAAGCGAGTTGATCGCTCGCGTACCGGTTCTGAAAGAATGGTGGCATTCCGTGCGGAACGCGCCTGCCATGGTGAGGACACGCTCCCGGGAGAGCCACTATTGAGAAAGGCGAGGCGATGACGGAATTGCTCTTCTATCATCTGCAGCGGGCCCCGCTCGAACGGGTTCTACCGGGCCTTCTGGAAAAATCCCTGCAGCGGGGTTGGCGCTGCGCGGTGCAGGGGCCGCAGGAGCGGCTGCGTGCACTCGACGACGTGCTTTGGACCTATAATGACGAAGCCTTTCTGCCGCATGGGCTGGAGAGCGACGATGGTCCCGCCCAGCCGATCGTGCTGGTGACGCATGAGGGCAATCCCAACGGCGCTGCGATCCGCTTCCTCGTCGATGGCGCGCCCTTGCCGGCGGATGCCCCGAGCTATGAGCGCATCGTGCTGATGTTCGACGGCAATGACGCCGATGCGGTGCAAGGGGCGCGGGATCAGTGGAAGCAGGCCAAGGAACTTGGCTTTGCTGCGACCTATTGGCAGCAGAGCGACGAGGGACGCTGGGAGAAGAAGGCTTAGGCCAGGTCCGACCGGATCGGCAATCGATCTAGGCGCACTGCTGTCCCTCGGCCGACGAAGTTTCCTGGCTCTGCCCGAAATGCGCGCGGACATGGTCGATGAACGCGCTTGCCATCCAGGTGATCGGAAATTGGCGCGGTGTGATGATCGCTGCCTTCTGCGGGGGGAGCGCATCCTCGAGTTCCACGATGGCCAGCGGCAGGCCATCCTCGCTGACACCGGACCGGGAACGTGTGGTCAGCAGCGCGATGCCGAGACCGTTGGCGACGAGGCCGCGTACCATGTCGATCGTGCGTGCTTCCATGCCCAGGGTAGGTGTCACACCCGCCTGGCGGAACAGCGCCAGGAAATAGTCGCGGCTGTGCGGCAGGTTGATGAGGATCAGGGGCCACGCGGCGACGTCCTGCAGCCGGACGCGACGCTTGTCGGCAAGCGGGTGACCGGCCGGAACGAGCACGTAGGGCTGGAATTCCGCGACCGTCTCGGCCGCGCCGGTTCGGCCGAGGTCGAGATCGTAGAGCAGAGCGACCTCGATCAGGCCATTGTCGACCAGCCGGTGCAATTCCTCGATGTCGCCCTCTCGCATCCGCACTTCGACATGTGGGTGGGAGTGGCGAAAGGCGCTGATGATCGGCGGCATGTGCAGCGGGCCCAGCGTGGTCAGGCAGCCGACGTCGACGAAGGTCTGACGCCCGGACGAAACGCCGGGGGAGGCGGCCCAGGCATTTATCTGCGAGAGAATGGAACGGGCTTCGGCAAGCTTGTCGCGTCCGGCCTGGGTGAGGACGAGGCCCTGAGCGTGGCGGCGCACGAACAGGGGTTGACCGACCCTTTCCTCCAATTGACGGATCGCCACGGAAATCGCCGGCTGGGAGACATGAAGGGCGCGTGCCGCCTGCGCCGTGCCCTCATGCTCGGCGGCAGCCACGAAATAGCTCAGTTGGCGGACGGTGACCATGAATAGGAAAAACTTATTCTCTTAATGCAATAAGAATATTTGCCTTTATTCATGGGCTGTCAAATCCTGCGCAGGCATCAAGGAGCAGCCATGACTGGATTTGACCTGCCGCTCGAGGGCCTCGTCGTCCTGGACTTCTCGCGCGTGCTTGCGGGCCCCTTCGCCACCGCCCTTCTCGCCGACGCCGGCGCCGATATCATCAAGGTGGAGGGAAGCGCCGGCGACGACTATCGCCATGTCGGCCCGTTCGTCGGGGATGACAGCGCCATGTTCGAGTTTGCCAATCGCGGTAAGCGCAGCATCGTGCTCGACCTCAAGGCCGAGGCCGACCGTATCACGGCGCGGCGGTTGGCCGCCCAGGCGGACGTCGTGGTCGAGAATTTCCGGCCGGGCGTCACGTCCCGGCTCGGCATCGCCTATGCCGATCTCGTCGGCGAGAATCCCGATCTCGTCTATCTCAGCATTTCCGGTTTCGGACAGAACGGCGTCGGGCGTGATCGGCCAGCCTATGACATCATCGTGCAGGCTGAGAGCGGGCTGATGGCGATGACGGGCATGCCGGACGGGCCGCCGACCCTGGTCGGGGAGGCGATCGGCGACATCGGCGCTGGGCTGTATGGCGCCTGGGCCGTTACCGCCGCGTTGTGGCAGCGCGAGCGCACCGGGCGCGGCTGCCATATCGATCTCGCCATGTTCGATGCCCTGCTGTCGCTGCTGCCGACCGGAGCGTGCCGCTATCTGGCGACGGGGGCCGTGCCGATGCGTGCCGGCAACCGTCACCCACTCTCGGCGCCATTCGGGGCCTATCGGACCATGGACGGCCACGCGGTGATTGCGGTCCTCAACGAGAAATTATTTGCCGATTTTGCCGCGACCATCGGGCAGCCCGAACTGGCGAGCGATCCGCGTTATCGCAGCGATTCTCTGCGCTCGGACAATGAACCATCCTTGCGCGTCTGTGTGGAGCGATGGACAGGCGTAAGGCCGACCGGTGAGGTCGTGAGGGTCCTGGCGGCAGCTGGCATACCTGTGGCGCCGATCAGCACCGTGGCACAGGCGATCGATTCCGAGCTGGCGCGCGAACGTGGCCTTTTCCGGCAAGGGAGCACGGTTCCCCTGCCGGAGCAGCCCGCCCATTTTTCGGGCTCCCGGCGTGGCCGGCCCGTGCGAGCCCCGCGGCTCGGCGAGCACACGCACGACATTCTCGCCCGCCTTGCCGCGCAGGAGGAACAGCAATGAATTTCGAACCGGATGCCGACACCCTCGCGGTGGTCGAACAGATCCGCCGCTTCGCCGAGGACGTCCTCAAGCCGAACGCCCGCGAGATCGATGCGAACGGGACCTTCGCGTCACGGCACATACCGGCTCTGGCCGAACTGGGCGCGATGGGCATGAACCTGCCGGAGGCATGGGGCGGCCCCGGCCTGTCGCCGGTGGCGCTCTATCTCGCCGTCGAGGCCTTGGCGGCCGGTTGCGGCTCCACCGTCTCGATGATGACCGCGCATTTCCTGGCGACCGATGCAATCCTCATCGGCGGCGACGATGCGCAGCGCGGCCGCTATCTGCCGGATGCGGCGGCCGGCAGGACATTGGGCGCTTTCGGCCTGACTGAACCGGGGGCCGGTTCCAATCCGGCCGACATGACGACCCGAGCCATACGGGACGGCGCATCGTATCACCTGCGCGGCGTCAAGCATTTCATCTCCAACGCAGCGCATGCCGATTTCATCGTCGTCTTCGCCAAGACCGATGCGGCGGCGGACGCACGCGGCATCAGCGCCTTCGTGGTCGAGCCCGCAAAAGGGGGTGTGAGAATCGGTTCCCCCGAAAAGACGATGGGCCTGCGCGGCGGGCATGTGTTCGAGGTCGAGTTCGACTGCCGCGTCGGCGAGCAGGAGATGCTCGGGCCGGAGGGAAGCGGCTTCAGGACCGCATTGAAAACGCTCGACAATGGTCGCACCGAAGTCGCTGCCATGTGTACTGGAATGGCCGGTGAGGCCCTGGCCATGGCGGTGGAATGGGCCAGGACCCGACGGGTCGGCGGCCACCCCATCGGCGAATTCCAGGGACTGCAATGGATGCTCGCCGACATGGCGACCGAACTCGATGCGGCGCGCCTGATGGGGCTGAGAGCCGCCTCCCTGCGCGAGAAGGGCGAGCGCTTTTCGAAGGAAGCCTCCATGGCCAAGCTGTTTGCCTCGGAAAAGGCCGGGGCGATCATCGACCGCGCCCTGCAGATCCATGGCGGCTATGGCTATTCCCAGGAATTGCCCCTGGAACGGATGGCGCGCGATGTCCGCATCATGCGCATTTACGAGGGCTCCTCGGAGATACAGCGCAACATCATAGCGCGCATGCTGCTCGCCTGAATGTTCCGCGAGTTGATGGAGATCTCAAATCGTAAAGGCGTGCTGCAACGAAGGGGGGGCAAGCATGTGGTTTTGCCGAAGCTTGCCTTGCGCTCCAACGTCTTGATGGTGATACCTCCCCATGATCGATGCGGGGCCGTCGCCGCTTAGAAACTGTTGCGGGGCGATTGCGAAATCCGCTCTCGACGATGCCAAAAAAAGCGGGTTCAATCCAAAGCCTATCCAGGTGGAGAACATAATGAAAATCGGAACCTTATTGCGCGGTGCGCTGCTCGGGCTTGCCCTTGTCGGCGGCTCGGGACTGGCGGCGTCGGCCGATCAGCTGGCCAGCGTCAAGAGCGCCGGTAAGATCGTGACGGCAACGGACATGCACTATGCGCCGTTCGACATGGTCGTCGACGGCACCTATCAGGGCATGACCAAGGACCTGTTCGACAATGTCGCCAAGGAGATCGGCGTCGAACCCGTCTATCAGGACCTGCCCTGGACCTCCCAGCTTCCCGGCCTCGAAGTGTCGAAATTCGACATCGTCATCGCGCCGGTGACGATCACGCCCGAACGGCTCGAGCGCTATACCTTCACCCTGCCGATCGCCGATGCGACCGTCGGCATCGTCAAGGCCGCCGCCAACAAGGATATCAATAAGCCCGAAGACATCGCCGGCAAGACCGTCGGCGTGCAGCAGGGCACGGCGCAGTTCAAACAGTTGCAGGAATTCGGCACCAAGGTCGGCAATGTGACCATCAAGGAATATGGCACGACCGATGAGGCCTATGCCGATCTGGCCGCCGGCCGCCTCGATGCCGTGGCGGGCTCGGCGCCCAATCTTGCCTATCTCGTCAAGCAGCGCGGCGATGTGTTCGCCCTGCCTGAAGTGTCGACCTTCGGCAAGCCGACCTATTTTGCCTGGGTGCTCCGCAAGGGCGACGACAGCGCCAGCTTTGCTGGCGCCATCAAGGATGCCATCGTCAAGATGACCAAGGATGGCCGCGTCAAGGCGATCCAGGAAAAGTGGCTCGGCAAATATACCGAGCTGCCGCTGGAAGTGCCGGCCAAGTGACCTGAGGTGTTTTCCGGTTTGACGGAACTCGTCGGATCGGAAAGGCACGTCGCAATGAAGAGCCGGAGCAAGGTGCGATTCGCGAGGATCACACCTTGCTTTGGGAACGCACGGCATCCTGGTGACGCCGCGCTTCGGTCGCTGGTCCCGTTCGCATGTTTTCGCTGAATGCCTTCGTCAAAAGCTTCCATGCGCTGGCGCTGGGAGTACCCAGTACCCTGATCGTCTCGCTGTTGGGCATCGCGATCGGGCTTCTCGTCGGCGCATTGATCTGTGCCGGCGCCCTGTCGCTCTCGCCTGTATTGCGGCGGGTTGCTGCGGTCTGGATCAGCTTCTTTCGCGGCGTGCCGCTGATGGTACAGCTGCTCTTGATGTTCTACCTCCTGCCGGTTGCCGGCATCAACGTGCCGCCGATGGTGGCGGCCGTGTTGGCCGTCGGCTTGTGCTCCAGCGCCTATGTCGCCGAAATCTGGCGTGGGGCCATCAACGCGCTGCCGCGCGGGCAGGCCGAGGCGGCCGTCGCCATCGGCATGCTGCCGCGTTCGATCTGGACACGGATCATCCTGCCGCAGGCGGTCCGGCTGTCGCTGCCGGCGCTGGTCAACGAGCTCATCCTGCTCGTGAAGGCCTCCTCGCTGGTCTCCCTGGTCGGCATCTGGGAGATCACGCGTGCCAGCCAGGCGGAGGCCGGTGCAAGCTATCGCCCGCTCGAAGCCTATGTCGCGGCGGGATGCCTCTATCTCGTGATCAATCTGTGCCTGGCCGCGCTCGGCCGGTACCTGGAACGAAGGACGGCGGCGTAATGGAGCTGATCGTTCACTACGGACCGGCACTGCTGCGCGGTTTCGGCATGACGGTGCTGTGCTGGCTGGTCGGCACCGCCTGTTCGGTGGTCCTGGGCCTCGTCATCGCCCTGGCCCAGCGCTATGGGCCGGCGCCGTTGCGCTGGCTGCTGGTCGGTTATGTCGAGGCCATTCGCGGCACGCCCTTCCTGGTCCAGCTCTACGTGCTCTATTATGGCGGTCCCGCCTTCGGCTTGCGGCTGGATGCCCTGCCGGCGGGCCTGATCGGGCTGTCGATCTATGGCAGCCCCTATTTCGCCGAGATCTTCCGCTCGGGCTTCAATGCAGTCCCGGTGGGGCAGATCGAGGCGGCGCGCACCATCGGCATGAGCGAGTTCGCCATCGTCAGGCGCATTCTCTTGCCGCTCGCCCTGGTTTCGTCCCTGCCGGCGCTGGTCAATTTCGCCATCATCCTGACCAAGGAAACGGTGGTGCTCTCCACCATCACGGTGCCGGAGTTGCGCTACCAGGTGGACCGGATGATCACCGAGACCTTCCGCTATTTCGAGGCCACCTTGGCGTTGGCCTTGTTCTTCTGGGGCCTGGTGGAACTGGTCTCCCGGCTCGGCCGCTGGCTGGAAGGCCGCGTGACCCACTACATGATCGAAAGACGCTGAGATGGAACAGGCTTCCTCCGTCGAGATCCGCAAGGTCGACAAGTTCTACGGGCCGTTCCAGGCCTTGAAGCAGATCTCGGCCTCGATACCTCCCGGCAAGGTCACCTGCCTGATCGGGCCGTCCGGATCGGGCAAGTCGACCCTGCTGCGCTGCATCAACTTTCTGGAAGAGTATGATGCCGGCGAGATTCGCATCGATGGCCGGCTGATCGGCTACGAGACCCCGGGCGGCAAGCGCATGGGTTCGGGCAAATTGCGCGAGATGCGCCGGCGCATCGGCATGGTCTTCCAGCAGTTCAATCTCTGGCCGCATATGACGGCGCTGCAGAACGTCGCCGAAGGGCTTGTCCAGGTGCGCGGTTTCTCCAAAGCCGAGGCCCAGGCACGTGCGGCGGAGGCGTTGCGCAAGGTCGGCCTTGCCGACAAGATGGCGAGCCATCCCGGCCGGCTTTCGGGCGGGCAGCAGCAGCGCGTCGCCATCGCCCGTGCCATCGCCATGGAGCCCAAGCTCATGCTGTTCGACGAGCCGACCTCGGCGCTCGATCCCGAACTGGTCGGCGAGGTGCTGAATGTGATGAAGCAGCTTGCCGCCGAGGGCATGACCATGGTGGTCGTCACCCATGAAATGGGCTTTGCCGCCCATGTCGGCGATCAGGTGGCCTTCATGGAAGCGGGCGAACTGGTCGCGGTCGATACGCCGTCGGCGATCTTCCACAACCCGGCCGACAAGCGCATCCAGTCCTTCCTGCGGACCTATAACGAGCGCAACAGTTTCTAAACGGAATGCCGAATTTGTCATCCCCGGCCGAGCAGAGCGAGGGGAGGGGATCCAGAACAAACGCACGACACGCAGCCCCTGAATTCCCTTCCCGCCGCCTCCGGCGGAGTCGGGAATGACGGAGAGCTAAATCCTGCAGGCCAATCAACTCCGATGCGGGTTGATATGAAGCCTTAACAGCAGCAGATCTTACGATCGTAAGCCTACCCCTTCAACTGCGCCATGACGCCGGCGATGTCGCCCATGCCCCAATGTTCGGCGATCAGCCCGGCCTCGACGCGGAAGATGTCGCATGAGGTGAAGCGCAGGTGCTTGCCGGTGGGGGCGATGCCGAAATAGAGGCCCTTGTGCGTACCGCTGTAGACGAAGCTGGCCGCTATCTTGTTGCCCTGGCTCACCTGCGTCTCGATCGTCACCTGCAGATCGGGCATGGCGGTGAGGCGGGCCTGGAAGAAGGCCACCGTCGCCTGCTTGGCGCTGAGGTCCTTGCGGGCCGGAGCGGCGGCGCTGGACTGGTTGTTGATGTAGCTCTGCGCGAACAGGGCGGCAAAACCGTTAATGTCGTGGGCATTCAGCCGGGCCGCGAAGCGCTCGGCGGCGTTGGGTTCCTGCGCCTGCGCCGACAGGCTCACGCCGCCTGCAAGGGCCAGCCCGCCCAGGATCGCTAGTCTGCGCCGATCATCCATATCTGTCTCCAGCTTAGGTCTTATGAAGACGCTTCCTCCAGAGCGGCGCTGGCTTCGAGCCAGGCTTCCTCCGCCAGGAGCAGCCTCTCTTCGGCGGTCGCGCGTGCCCTAGCCATTTCGGCCGCCTTGTCGGGCGAGCGCTCGAACAGGCCGGGACGCGACAGCTTCTCGTCGAGATCCACGATGATGGCCTGCAGCTTCTCCATCGCCGCCTCGATCTGCCGGACTTTTTCGCGGTCGGCTGCGGTTTGCGCCCGCCGGGCGGCATTGGCCTGGCGCTGCGTCGGCTCGCCGTTGCGCTCGTTCTTCTCCACGACCGGCTTGGCAAGGACCAGGCGACGATAATCCTCCATGTCGCCGTCGAAGCCCTTGACCGTGCCGTTCGCCACCAGCCAGAGCCGGTCGACGCAGGCTTCGAGCAGATAGCGGTCATGGCTGATCAGGATCACCGCGCCGGGATAGTCGTTGAGCGCCTGGATCAGGGCCTGGCGGCTGTCGATGTCGAGATGGTTGGTCGGCTCGTCCAGGATGAGCAGATGCGGGCCGCCAAAGGTGGCCAGGCCCATCAGCAGGCGGGCCTTCTCGCCGCCGGAAATGTTGGCGACCGGCGTATCGGCCTTGTCGGCGCCGAAACCGATCTGGGCGGTGCGGGCGCGGATCTGCGCTTCGGTGGCGCCGACCATCATCTCGGCGACATGGTCGCGGGCCGAGGCCTGCGGATTGAGTTCGTCGAGTTGGTGCTGGGCGAAATAGGCAACCTTCAGCGCCGAGGAGCGCCGCATGCGCCCCGCCATCGCCGCGAGGCGCCCGGCCAGCAGCTTGGCGAAGGTCGACTTGCCGTTGCCGTTGGACCCGAGCAGGCCGATGCGGTCCTCGCTGTCGACGGACAGGTCGAGCCGCGACAGCACGGTGCGCTCGCCATAGCCGACACTGGCGCCTTCCAGAGCGATGATCGGCGGCGACAATTCCTTGGCGGGCGGCGGAAAGTCGAACGGCCTGACTTCCTCGTCGACGATCGCCGCCACCGGCTCCATGCGTGCCAGCATCTTCATGCGCGACTGGGCCTGGGCCGCCTTGGTGGCCTTGGCCTTGAAACGGTCGATGAAGGACTGGATGTGGCGGCGCTGGTCTTCCTGCTTCTTCCTCAGCTTCAGGCTGAGCGCCTGCTTTTCCCGACGCTGCTTTTCGAAGCCGTCATAGCCGCCGCGATAGAGTTCGAGCCGGCCCTCGGTCAGGTGCAGGATGTAGTCGACCGAGGCGTTGAGGAGATCGCGGTCATGGCTGATCACCACCACGGTGTGCGGGTAGGAGGCGAGATAATCCTGCAGCCAGAGCGTGCCTTCGAGGTCGAGATAGTTGGTCGGTTCGTCCAGAAGCAACAGGTCCGGCTCGGTGAAGAGCAGGGCGGCCAGCGCCACGCGCATGCGCCAGCCGCCGGAGAATTCCGAGCAGGCGCGGCTTTGCGCGGCATGGTCGAAGCCCAGGCCTGCCAGGATGGTGGCGGCCCGCGCCGGCGCAGCATGGGAATTCTTGTCGGCGAGGCGGGTCTGGATCTCGGCGATGCGATGGGGATCGCTGGCGGTCTCCGCCTCGGCCAGCAGGGCCGTGCGTTCCTCGTCGGCCGCCAGCACCACCTCGATCAGGGTTTCCGGCCCGCCCGGCGCTTCCTGGGCGACACGGCCGATGCGCATGCCGCGCGGCACCGAGACGCTGCCGAGATCGGGCGAAACCTCGCCCATGATCATCCGGAACAGGGTGGTCTTGCCGGTGCCGTTGCGTCCGAGGAAGCCGACGCGCGCATCCGGTGGCAGCGCCACGGTGGCGTTGTCGAACAGGACGCGCGATCCCAGGCGATAAGTAAGGCCGTTCACATGCAACATGGCCGGGCTTTTGGCATGAGCCGGGCGGCAGGGCAATCATGCAATGGCCCTATCCTCGAGCCGCATGCGTATTTGGCCGAAATCTTCAAGGCAGGCATCGGGATGATGGCACAGTATGACGGTCGGAATTTGATTTGCGGCTTATTCTTCTCCGTCATTGCGAGCGCAGCGAAGCAATCCAGGAGCCATGAGTGCGCCGTTTTCCGACCCTGGATTGCTTCGCTCTGCTCGCAATGACGATCGAGTCGGGCGTTTCAGACGGTTGGCATAAGCGAATATCGCGGATTCCCCGCAAGCCATGTACGGAGGAGGAGTTTTCATCATGAAACCGTATGTAAGCGTCCTGAGCATCGGCGTGGACGATCTGGAAGCCGCCTTGCATTTCTATCGTGACGGCCTCGGCCTGCCGACCGAAGGCATCATCGGTCGCGAATTCAAGCATGGCTCGGTGGCTTTCTTCGATCTGCAGAACGGCCTGAAGCTCGCCTTATTTCCGCGCGCCAACATCGCCCACGATGCCGGGATCGCGCAGTCGGCGCGCAGTCCGACCGAATTCACCCTCGGTCACAATGTCGGCAGCGAGGCCGAGGTCGATACCGTGATGCAGCGGGCGATCGCAGCAGGAGCACGCCTGGTCAAGCCAGCCCAGAAGACCTTCTGGGGCGGATATGCAGGCTATTTCCAGGATCCGGACGAGCATCTTTGGGAGGTCGTTTTCAATCCGGCCTTTCTGCCGCCGGCGTGAGGACGCGGCGCGGAAGCCACAGGGCATGGGAGAGGGGGCCTTCGCTTTTTAGTAGTCCGCAAGGAGAACTTTCCCGACCTTCCGCTTCGTGAGGTAGGGACTTGGTCTTGCTGAATCTGGCAGTCCGCCACCGCAATTTTTAACCAATTGCTGGGATTGCACTCACGAATCCAGCATTTGATTCATGGTGTTGCGCCAGAATCATGATACTTCATCTGTCTGTGGCGAGTGGGGAGGTAGAATATTAGCGCATTCCCCAACGTCAGTTTTATATGCCGGGCGACAGAAAAAATTGGTCCATGAAGATGAGTCATTCACGGCGTGAACCAAGCAACCTCTCGTTAGACAAGCCCAAATGGATGAGACATGATTAAAAAACTCGCGGCAGAGTTCTTCGGAACGTTCTGGTTGGTTTTCGGCGGTTGCGGTGCCGCCGTGCTTTCGGCGGCTTTCCCGGAACTGGGCATCGGTTTCGCGGGCGTCGCCCTGGCCTTCGGCCTGACCGTCCTGACCATGGCTTTCGCGGTCGGCGGTATCTCCGGCGGCCACTTCAATCCAGCCGTCTCGCTGGGCTTGGCCGTCGGTGGCCGGTTCAGCTGGGCTGAGCTCATTCCCTACTGGATCGCACAGGTCGTGGGCGGCCTCGTCGGCGCGGCGGTGCTCTATGCCATCGCCACCGGCAAGCCCGGCTTCGAGGTCGGCGGCTTTGCGTCCAACGGCTATGGCGACCTCTCGCCCGGCAAATACAACATGATCGCCTGCCTGATCGCCGAGATCGTACTGACGGCAGCCTTCCTCGTCATCATCCTGGGCTCGACCTCGAAGGTGGCGCCGGCCGGCTTTGCGCCGATTGCCATCGGCCTTGGCCTGACGCTGATCCATCTGATCTCGATCCCGGTCACCAACACCTCGGTCAATCCGGCCCGTTCGACGGCTGTCGCCTTCTTCGCGCAGACCGGTGCGGTGAACCAGCTCTGGCTGTTCTGGGTTGCGCCTCTGGTCGGCGCCATCGTGGGCGGTCTGATCTGGAAGGTGCTGCTGGAGCCCGAGCAGGCCTGAGGCACGCCCGGATAGGGGGGTTTCAAGCGGCGATCGGTTCATCCGGTCGCCGCTTTTTTGTGTGAGAGCATCAGAGGTTGGTGCTGCCATGGCGCCCACCGATTTGACGGCGCCGGCAGGAAGGGCGACGGCGCGGCCACTGCCGGGAACCGGAGTAAACAAGCGTTCTCCGCGAATGCGCTTCGCGGTGGGGGTTGAAGCCTGGCAGGGGCATGGCTATAAGCCGCTCACCTCAACCCAAAGAAACCAGGACGACCATGGCTCTCGAGCGCACCTTTTCGATCATCAAGCCCGACGCGACCAACCGCAACCTCACCGGCGCCATCAATGCCGTGTTCGAGAAGGCTGGCCTGCGTATCGTCGCCCAGAAGCGCGTCCGCATGACCCGCGAGCAGGCGGAGACCTTCTACGGCGTGCACAAGGAGCGTCCCTTCTTCGGTGAACTCGTCGAGTTCATGATCTCGGCTCCCGTCGTCGTGCAGGTGCTGGAAGGCGAGAATGCCGTTGCCAAGCATCGCGAAGTGATGGGCGCCACCAACCCGGCCAATGCCGCCGAAGGCACCGTCCGCAAGCTCTTCGCGCTCTCCGTCGGCGAGAACTCGGTGCATGGCTCGGACTCGCTCGACAATGCCAAGATCGAGATCGGCCAGTTCTTCTCGGGCAACGAGATCGTCGGCTGAGCCGATCGACAGGTTGCCGGCCTGATAGGCACCACGAGATGCGCTCGGTTTGAGTGCGCCTTGCCCCCCGGGGGCACACACCTTTCAAGGCGGGTCCATTGGATCCGTCTTTTTTGAATTTTAATTTTATACTAATTCTATAGAAAATAATTGACACGTTCATGTTGCTGACGCACCCTTCCACCACGACGAGCGGGCAGCCCTGATTTCCCCGCAAGCGGAACCTGTGGAGGGGATCGCCATGACCAGTTGTTGTCGCTGCTGAGTCCTTTGCATTCGGACGCCGGACCGGCGTTGCATCACCCATAACCTTCATCACCGCATCGACGTTGCCGGGCATCTCATGGTGCTTCTGCGCAGCGCATGACGGATCGTGTCTTCAAGGATCTCATATGACGTTCCTCAACCGCCGCCTGTTCCTGGCCGCTGGCCTGGCGCTCGGCACCGCTTTTGGCGGTACGGCCCATGCCGCCGATAACAAGGTCACCATCGGCTTCCAGACCGGCGTCGATCCGGCCAAGGCCGCGCAGGCCGCAGGTGCCTATGAAAAGGCGACCGGCTGGCAGATCGCCTGGCGCAAATTCGACTCCGGCGCCGACGTGATCGCGGCCATCGCCTCGGGCGACGTGCAGATCGGCTATGTCGGCTCGAGCCCGCTCGCCGCGGCCGCCAGCCGCCAATTGCCGATCGAGACGATTTTCGTCGCCGCCCTCCTGGGCGATTCCGAGGAACTGGTGGTGCGCGACACCATCAAGGATCCCAAGGACCTCGCCGGCAAGAAGATCGGCGTGCCTTTCGTCTCCACCTCGCATTACAGCCTGCTGGCGGCGCTCAAGCATTGGGACATCGCACCGAAATCCGTGCAGATCCTCAATCTGCGTCCTCCGGAACTGGCCGCCGCCTTCGAGCGCGGTGATATCGACGGCGGCTATGTCTGGGATCCGGCCCTGGGCAAGCTCAAGGAAAAGGGCAAGGTGCTGGTATCGTCGGCCGACGTCGCCAAATGGGGTGCGCCCACCTTCGACGCCTGGATCGCTTCGAAGGATTTCGCCAAGGCCCATCCCGACGTGGTGACCTCCTTCGTCAAGGTCACCGGCGAGGCCTACAAGACCTATCGCGACAATCCCGATGCCTGGAGCGCCGCCTCGGACCAGGCCAAGGCGATTGCCAGGCTCACCGGCTCCAAGCCCGAAGATGTGCCGGGCCTGCTGAAGGCCAATGTCTGGCCGCTCCTGGCCGAGCAATCCTCGCCCGATCTGCTGGGCGGCGCTACGGTCAAGGCGATCGCCGACACGGCGGGCTTCCTGGCCGAGCAGAAAAAGATCCCGGCGGTGCTGCCGGACTATTCCGCCTATGTGAACAAGGCTTTCGCCGCACAGGCCCTGACGAAACTCTCTTCCCAATAGATTTTCGCAGGCTCGCCCGCCCCGGGATCTCCTCCCTCCCGGGGCGGGCCTTATTCAATGAATTGAAAACGGTGCCCCGCATCGTCATTGCGAGCATAGCCAAGCAATGCAGTCCTGCTTCGCGCAAGGGCGTGGATTGCTTGGCTATGCTCGCAATGACGTTCCAGGGGCTGAAAGAGGTTCCCGTGTCCGCTCTGTCCGCCCGTGACGTCAACGTCGTCTATTCCGGAAGAGGAGGGCGCTCCGTCACCGCCCTCAGCAATGTTTCCCTCACCATCGAATCCGGCGAGTTCGTCGTGGCGGTCGGGGCCTCCGGCTGCGGCAAGACCACCTTGCTCAAGCTGTTCGCCGGGTTTCTGCCGCCGAGTTCGGGCGCGATCACGCTCGGCGACAAGCCGGTGAAGGGGCCTGGCGGTGAACGCGGCGTCGTCTTCCAGGACGATGCCCTGTTTCCCTGGCTTTCGGTGCGCGGCAATATCGAGTTTGGTCCCAGGCTGGCCGGGCTCGACAGGGCCGAACGCAGGCAGCGCTGCGGACGCATCATCGAGTTGGTCGGGCTTGGTGAATTCGCCGATCATCGGATCTGGGAGTTGTCGGGCGGCATGCGCCAGCGCGTCGGCATGGCCCGGGCTCTCGCCAACGAACCGGATATCTTGCTGATGGATGAGCCGCTCGGCGCGCTCGATGCGCTGACACGCGAGAAAATGCAGGAATTGCTGATCCATCTGTGGGACCGCACGCGACGCAGCGTCTTCCTGATCACGCATAGTGTCGAGGAGGCGATCTTCCTGGCCACCCGCATCGTGGTGCTCTCCCCACGCCCGGGACGCATCACGTGCGAATTCCATACCGATTTCTCACGCCGGGTCCTGGCCGGAGAGAGCAGCCGGTCGATCAAGTCGGACCCGGCCTTCATCGCCCTGCGCGAGCAGGTGCTCGCCGCCGTCCTGAAGGGAGCGGATGCATGAGCGATCTCGCCAATTCCGTCAGTCTGGACGATGTCGAGGAGCAGAACGGCAAGATTGGCTCGCGCAAATCCGCTTCGCCACTCGGGGCGACGCCGGTGCGCATCCTCACCATTCTCGGGCTGCTGCTCACCTGGTCGCTCGCCACCTATTTCGAATGGCTGCCGGCCTTCTATCTGCCGTCGCCCCGGGCGGTGGTGGAGCAACTCTTCACGGTCGCAACGGAGGGCTATGCCGATGCGACCTTGCTGCAGCATTTCGACGCCAGCCTGGCGCGCATCCTCGCTGCTCTGCTGATCGCGCTGGTGACGGCCGTGCCGGCCGGCATCGCCATCGGCCTCAGCCCGATCGCCCGCGGCATTCTCGATCCGATCATCGAATTCCTGCGCCCGGTGCCGCCGCTCGCCTATCTGCCGCTGATGGTGATCTGGTGCGGCATCGGTGAAACCACCAAGGTCCTGATCATCCTGATAGCCATCTTCGCGCCGGTGGCCATCACCACCGCCGCCGGCGTCGCCACCGTGCCGCCCGACCGGATTGACGCGGGCCGTGCGCTCGGCGCCCGGCGCTGGCAGGTGCTCTGGCATGTCATCCTGCCCAATGCCTTGCCGTCGATCCTGACGGGAATACGCATCGGGCTTGGCGTCGGCTGGTCGACGCTGATTGCGGCGGAATTGGTTGCCGCCTCCCAAGGGCTCGGCATCATGATCAAGACGGCCTCGGACTTCCTGCAGACCGATATAGTCGTCCTCGGCATCTTCGTGATCGCCCTGGTGGCGATCGGCTTCGAGTGGATCGTCCGGCTGGCCGAGAAGCTGCTGGTGCCCTGGCACGGCAAAGCGTGAGGGGCGCGGCCGGCTGCCTTGTCCTCACCCGATCGGCAGCCGCTCGATGGCGTCGACCCGGTCCGGATAGAAGGCGAGATGATCCTTGATGGCCGATACCGCAGGATAGGGGGTTTCGTAGCTCCAGACGGCATTGACCGAGCGGTCGCCGCCGGCCGGAAGGCTGAAATAGGAGCAGTCGCCCTTGTAGGGGCAGTAGGTGGCATGCTCGCTGCGCACGAGTGCGCCCATGTCGACATCATCGCGCGGAATATAGAAGACGGCGGGATAGGTGGCTTCCTGCAAGCGCAACGCCTGCCGGCTGTCGGCGATTACCCGGCCGCCGAGGCTGACGACGATACGCTCCCCGCTGGGCTCGACGCTGATGGGATGGTCGGGACCTGGAGTCTTCATCACTTTGTTCGTCATGACCTGTCCTTTCTTCAATCCGCGGCGGAGGGAACCGCCTGCGCGCCCACGGCCTCGCGTCGGCCGAGGCCTGCCGCAAGATAGGCGCCGACGGAGTGGCAGGCCGCGATGGCCAGCAAGGTCCAGGCGAAGGCATGGCCGATGCTGGCGGCGTCGGTTCTCGTGCCCACCAGGGTATAGAACAGCCCGCCCAGCACCGCCACGCTGATGGCGGCGCTCACCTGCAGCGTCGAGTTGACGATGCCGCCGACAAGGCCGGCGTGATGCGGCCCGACCCGCTCGACAATCGCCCGCATCATGGTCGGCATCGATGTTCCCATGCCCAGCCCGATGAAGCCGATGGCCGGCGCCATCAGCAGGAGCGGCGGCATGGTTCCGGCCGGAAAGCCCAGCACGAGCAGGGCCGTTGCGGCTGTGCCGAAGGCCGAGCTGGCGAAGCCGAAAGCGGGGGCGGAGCCACCGACCAGACGACTGATCGTGGGGCTGAAAGTGGATCCGGCCAGGAACCCGGCCGAGAAGGGCAGGATGGCAAGCCCGGCTTCCCACGCGGTATAGCCCAGGGAGCCTTGCAAATAGAGCGAATAGGTCAGGAAGAAGGTCGCCATGGCATAGAGCGCGAGGATGGCGCTGATGCCGCGGACCAGGCCCGGCAGGCGGAAGATGCCGAGATCGATAAGGGGATCGCCGCCAGCCCTGGCGAGGCGCTGCTCGTAACGGCGGAAGAGTTCCACGAAGACGGGGGTCGTCGCCAGCATGACGATCGACCACCAGGGCCAGCCGCGCTCGCGGCCCTCGACCAGCGGCACCACCAGGCTGCTGAGTGCCAGGCTCGAAAGCACCACGCCGCCGAGGTCGAGACGAGGTCTGGTCTCGCCGCGCGTCTCGCGCAGCAGCGGGATCGCCGCGAGGAAAGCGACAAGGGCGATGGGCAGGTTGATCAGGAAGATCAGCCGCCAGCCGAAGCCGTCGAGATCGGCGCCAACGAGCGCGCCGCCGAGCAACTGGCCGATGATGGAGGACACGCCGAGCACGATGCCGTAGATGCTGAGGGCCCGCCCGCGTTCATGGGCCGGAAAGAGCGCATGGACAGAGGCCAGGGCCTGGGGCGCCATGGCGGCCGCGGCGAGGCCTTGCAGCATCCGCGCGGCGATCAGGACGGTGGGGGACCAGGCGAGGCCGCACAGGGCGGAGGCCGCGGCGAACCCGGCGAGGCCGGTCATGAAGATCGCCTTGCGGCCGAAGATGTCGCCAAGCCTTCCGCCGGTGATCAGAAAGACGGCATAGACCACGGCATAGCCGGAGATCACCATCTGCACGTCGGCGGCCGTGCTGTGGAGGCCGGTGGTGATGGCCGGCATGGCGACGTTGACGATGAAGAAGTCGAGGGGGGCCAGGAAGGCGCCTGTCAGCAGGATGGCCAGGGCCGACCAACGGCGCGGGTCGGGCGCCGGGCCGGCCTGTCGAACGATATCGGAGGGAGAGAGTGCCGAGTCTGGCATTGCAGAGCCTCGTTCTGAAAAGGATAAAATACGTACGAACGTATTATTTTGTGCGAAATACGATGCGTGAAGCCGGGGCATCAACGCAGGATGGAAGCGAACAGAAATTTCTTGAAGCGTTCGACCGGTGCCGCGCCGCGCTCCGTCTTGGCCGTCAGGAAGGCTCCCTGGAGCGAGGAGAGGATAAGGGCGGCGGCATCGTCGCAGTCGAACGCCTGCGGCAGGTCGCCAACCCTCACGGCGGCCTCCAGACAGTAGCGCATGGCACGCCGGCTCTCGGCGAAGATGTCGAGCAGTTCAAGGCGGATCGCCTCGCTCTCGCTGCTGGATTCGGCCGCGAAATTGCCGAACATGCAGCCGCAGCGCATGCCGTTCTGCTTGAAGCGCTCTGTCCTGGCGTCGATATAGGCGCGGATGCGCTGCAGCGGTGGCTGGTTGTCGTCCAGCAGCGTCTTGTGGGCATCCTCCCGCTTTTCGGCGCGATAGAGACCCAGCACCTCGAGGCCGAAGGCTTCCTTGGAGGTGAAATGGTTGGTGAAGCAGCCCTGCGGCACGCCGGCCGCACGCACGACGTCACGCACACTGGTAGCGTTGTAGCCATGCTCGTGGATCAGGCCGAGCCCGGCGACGAGGAGCTTTTCACGGTTCGATGCGCGTGCCATTGCGCCAATATGTACGACCGTATTATTTTGTCAAGAATAGATCGCTGTGTGATTGGTGTGCCGGTCTTCAGACCGGCAATTGTGGTCCAAAGATGCCGGTCTGAAGACCGGCACACCAACGACAGCCATCGCAGCTCACTTCTCCTTCGCCTGATGGCTGGTCGATGCCTTCAGGCGCCGTTCGAGCCACAGGCTGTAGCGCGAGGCCGGAAAGCAGATCAGGAAATAGACGAGGGCCGCGAAGGCATAGGCTTCCGGATAGCAGTGCGGCCAGATCTGCTCATTGGTGGCGGCCGTGTTCCTGACGGCGGTCAGGAAGTCGATCATGCCGATGAATCCGATCAGCGGGGTGCTGAGGAGGACGCCGATGCCCAGATTGACCAAAGGCGGGATGATGGCGCGCAGGGCCTGCGGCAGGATGACGAGGCCGGTGGTTTGCCAGTAGCTCAGGCCCAGCGCCCGTGCCGCCTCGCTCTGCCCGGCCGGCAGGGCCTGCATGCCGGCCCGGATTACCTCGGCCAGATAGCAGGCGATGAAGAGGGTGAGGGCGACCTCGACGCTGAAGAACAGGTTCACGTCGAAATAGGGCAGCGCCATCGGCACGATCAGGCTGGAAACATAGAGCACCACCAGCATCGGCATGCCGCGCACGATTTCGATGAAGCCGGTGCTGACCAGCCGCACGCCGCCCATGCTCGAGCGGCGCCCGAGGGCGAGGGGAATGGCGATCAGGAAGGACGAGGCATAGGCGATCGTCCAGATCAGCATGGTCAATGGCAGGCCGCCCCAATCATTGGTGGAGACGGTGATACCGGAGAAATATCCGCGCAGCAGCAGGCAGGTGAGGAGGGGCACCGCGATCCAGGCCAGGATCAGACCGCGTCCCCAGAAACGCGGGATGGTGCTGAGGCCGGCCAGGCCGAACATCAGCACCAGGCCGAGGATCGGGCGCCAGAGGAGGTCGGACGGGTAGGTCCAGAACAGCATCAGCTTGAGATTGACGCCGACGAAGGCCCAGCAGGCACCGCCATTGGCCTGGCAATCCTGCGCGGTGCCGGACCACGTCGCTCGGATGAAGGCCCAGTCGACCAGATGCGAGCCGACCCAAGCGATCAGGGCCAGGACGACGAGTGTGATCGTCGTGTTGAGAGGCGAGGAGAACAGGCCCGCCTTGAGGGTCTGCCAACGCCGGCTCGAGCGGATCCGTGCTGCATCGGGGAGGGACATCGAACTCATTTGGCGATGATCCCGCGCTTGGCCAGGCTGCGATTATAGAGATTGATCAGATAGGAGGTCGGCATGCTCACGGCCAGGAAGACGGCGACGAGCACGATGATGGTCTCGACGGCGTTGCCGGTGTTGTTGGCGCTGGTCTTGATGATGGCAGTCACCTCGGTGAAACCGATGAGGATGCCGAGCGTGGTGTCCTTGGTGAGGTCGAGATAGCTCGAAGTCATCAGGGGCGTGATCACCCGCATCGCCTGCGGCATCACGATGAGGCGCATGATGCGTCCGCGCGGCAGGCCGATCGCCCGGCCGGCTTCCCATTGGCCGACATTGACGGATTCGATGCCGCTGCGCACGCTTTCGGAGATGCTGGCGGAATAGTAGATCGTCAGTCCGACGAGCATGGCGGCGAATTCCGGCGTCAAAGTAATGCCGCCGCGGATGTTGAAGCCCTGCAGCACGGGCAGATCCGGCGTGAAGGTGATACCGGCGACGAAGATCCAGGCGAGTGCGATGGCCGGAAAGAGTGCAAGCAGGCCGAGGAAGCCGAGAGCCGACAGGGGATGCTGCAGGCGACGGATGAAGGCCCTGGCAGCGAAAGCGAGCAGTACCAGCACGGCGGCCAGCAGCCACAGGCTTTGGCCATTGCCGATCTCGACCCAGGGCAGGAAGATGCCGCGCACCGACAGGAAGGTTGAGCTGAAGGGCTGCAGGGCTTGCCTGGTGGGTGGCAGGGCCTGGGTCAGGGCGATCCAGAAGAACAGTTGCAGGGGCAGGGGCGTGTTGCGGATCAGCTCGACATAGGCCTGCACGAGGCGGGAGAGAAGCAGATTGCCGGAAAGGCGGGCGATGCCGAGAGTCGTGCCGAGAATGGTGGCGAACAGGCAGCCGAGCACGGCGAGCTTGAGCGTGTTGAGCAGGCCGACCGCGATGGCACGCGCATAGCTGTCGCCGGCCTGGTAGACGAGCAGGCTTTCGGTGATGTCGAAATTGGCCGGCTGCCAGAGATAGTCGAGCCCTGGCGCCATGCCCAGGCGATGCATGCTGGCCAGGATGTTGTGGCAAAGGAGGCCGAGGACCAGCGCCAGTGCGGCGATCAGCAGGAGCTGGCCATAGGGATGGGCGCCCCACCAGAGACGGATCTTGCCGACGGGGCCGGGCGTGTCGGGGGAGACTATGCTGATCGTATCGGCCATGAAGAGATCCCATGGGGGCGGGTCTTCTCAGCTCCATCAAATGATGGAGCGGGACCCGCCTGGAACCGGCTCGCTTGCCGGCAAGGAGAGGCGGGTCTGAAGACCCACCCCCCTTTATTATCGGAAGGGCGGCGAATAGATCAGGCCGCCCTGGGTCCACAAATTGTTGAGGCCACGCTCGAAGCCGATCTTGGTGCTCTTGCCGAGATTGCGCTCGAAGATCTCACCGTAGTTGCCGACCTTCTTGATGATGTTGTAGGCGAATTTCGGATCGAGCCCGATGGCCTGGCCGAGCGAGGGATCGACGCCGAGGAAGCGCTTGATGGCCGGGTCGTCGCTGGTCAGGAAAGTGTCGACATTCTGGCTGGTGATGCCGAATTCCTCGGCCTGGATGGTGGCATAGACCGTCCAGTTCACGATCTCCAGCCAGCGATCGTCACCGCCCAGCACCGCCGGCGCCAGGGGTTCCTTGGACAGGCGCTCGGGCAGCAGCACATATTCGTCCGGATTGGGCAGCGCGGCACGGCGCAGGCCGAGATCGGTGCCGTCCTGCGTCAGCGCGTCGACACGGCCGGAGGTCAAGGCCTGGGTGAAGGTCGCCGTATCCTCGATCACCACGGATTTGTAGGTCTTGCCGGTCTTCTTGAAGAAATCGGCGATGTTCTGTTCACCCGTGGTCCCGCTCTGCACGCCGATGGTGGCGCCGTCGAGTTCGGCCGCCTTGGTCACGCCCAGCGACTTCTTCACCAGGATGCCCTGGCCGTCATAGAACACCACCGGGCCGAAGTGGAAATTGAGCTTGAAGGCGCGGGTGATTGTCTGGGTCACCGCCGAGAGCAGGATATCGAACTGGCCGGCCTGCAGGGCGGGCAGACGCTGCTGGGGCGAGGAATTGGTGAACTCGACCTTGTCGGGATCGTTGAACACGGTGATGGCGAGAGCCCGGCCGAAATCGACGAAGAAGCCCTGCCAGCGGCCATTGGCGTCAGGCGCAAAGAACCCGGCCTGGCTGCCGACGCCGACCTTGATGACGCCACGCTCCTTGATCTTGTCGAGCGTGGGGCCTGCCTGGGCCGGTGCCGCTGCGATGAAGCCGGCTGCGAGCGCCGCGATGGCGATGCCGGCGCTACGCGTGAAGCCGCGTTTGACTGAGTTCAGCATGAAAGTCCCTTTCATTCCCTGCCGGTCGATATCCACGGCAAGGCGCCCCGTTGCTCTCTTGTTTTACCAGCCTGGCGGCATGCGCAGAGGCCGATGGTTTTCGGAAGGATGTCGTTGCTTCGAGGCATGATCGGGCGATTGTACCGCGATGGCAAGATCGGCGGTGACCGCCCCAATTCCTGTCAGCTGTTTCATCCATTCAGCAGAATGTGATCGTAGAATGATTTATTACACATTGTCTACTGGTTTTATAAACTAATAAACAGCGTGAAATTGGGTGTTGTGCCCTGCCTCAGAGGCCGACATCGAAGAAGATCTGGTCCATCGTCCGCCCCGGATCGGCACCCGGCGTGTCCCCGATGATCCGGGCCGGCACGCCCGCCACGGTCTTGTGCGGGGGCACCGGCGCCGTCACCACCGAGCCGGCGCCGATGCGGGCACCTTCGCCGATCTCGATATTGCCGATCAGCTTGGCGCCTGAGCCGATGAGGACGCCCTTGCGGATCCTGGGGTGGCGCTGGCCCGAGCGGATGCCGCTGCCGCCCAGCGTCACCGATTGCAGGATCGAGACGTCGTCCTCGATCACCGCCGTCTCGCCGATGACGATGCCGGTGGCGTGGTCGAAGAAGATGCCACGCCCGATCGGAACGGCGGGGTGGATATCGACCTGCAGCACCTCCGAGACGCGGCTTTGCAGATAGAGTGCGAAATTGCGCTGGTCCTCCTGCCAGAGCCAATGAGCGAGGCGATGCAGTTGCAAGGCGTGGAAGCCCTTGAAGTAGAGCAGGGGCTCCAGATAGCGCTTGCAGGCCGGGTCGCGCTCGAGCACGGCCTGGATGTCGGCACGGATAGCCAGGCAGATGCCGGGATCGGCCGCGATTGCTGTGCGGAAGGCATGGCGCAGCACCGAGGCCGGCATGTCCGGATGCTCGATACGCTGGACCAGGCGCTGGATCAGGGCGTCCTCGAAGGAGGCATGATCGAGCACGCTGGCATAGAATTGCGTGGCAAGCTGCGGCTCGGCGGCAATGGCGTCCTGCGCCTCGTCCACCAGCCTCTCCCAGATCAGGTCGGATACGGCGCCCGGTCTTCCGGTCCGGCGCGAGAGCTTGCTTCGATGCGAGGCATTCATGATGGCCCCTCCGATCAGCGTATGCCGGCCGTGCCGGTACGCTTGGCGAGAGAGCGCTCGAGGCTGCCGAGCGCATCGTAGATGAGCACGGCCAGGAGCGCGACGAGGACACCGCCTTGCAGGATATAGGCGGTGTTGGTGGTGGTGATGCCGGCCATGATCACCTCGCCGAGGCTTTTGGCGCCCACGGTGGAGCCGATGGTGGCCGTACCGAGATTGACCACGAAGGAGAGCCTTATGCCGGTGAGGATCACGGGGAGGGCGAGCGGCAGCTCGACCTTGATCAGGCGCTGCCAGCCGGTCATGCCCATGCCGCGGGCCGCATCGAGTGCGGTAGGGGGAACGCTCCTGAGGCCGGCCATGGTGTTTTCGAAGATCGGCAGCAGCCCGTAGAGGGTGAGGGCGAGCAGGGTCGGCTCCGCCCCGAAGCCGAGCGAGGGCACCGCGATGGCGAGCACGGCGATCGGCGGAAAGGTCTGGCCGATATTCACGATGGTTCGCGACAAAGGCAGGAATTCGGCGCCGGCCGGTCGGGTCACGAAGATGCCGGCGAGCAAGGCCAATGTCCCGCCGATGAGGGTGGAGACGGCGACCAGGCCGAGATGGCTCAAAGAGAGGAACAGCAGGCTGCCCTGGCGATAGACCGGCGGCGCCCCATTGTCGTTGAGCGGTGCCAGGATCGGCACGAACAGATCCGTGTCGAACAGCAGGAGCAGCAGCAGGACGAGAGCGAGCGCGCGAGCGCCGTAGCCGAGCCACTTCATGCCGGCGTATCCTCGGCGCGATGCGCATCGGCTCCGGCCAGGTCGAGGATGGCAGGCAGGGTGATGCGCCCACGCGGGGTGCCGTCGGCCGCCGTGACGGGCAGGGCCTGGGCCCGAGCCCACAGCAATTCGGAGAGGGCGTCGCGCAGTGTCGCGTTTTCCTGCACGGGCTTGCCCTCGGCAGTGCCGGGTTGCACGGAATCGGCGACTTTGAGCAAAGAGAGCAGGCGCAGCGAACGGTCGGGGCCACCGATCAGGCGCTCGACGAAACCGGGCGCCGGGTTGGTGAGGATCTCGGTCGGCGTGGCATATTGCAGGAGCTTGCCGTTATCCATTACGGCGATGCGGTTGCCCAGCAGCATGGCCTCTTCCATGTCGTGGGTGACCAGGACCACGGTGATGCCGAGGCGGCGCTGCAAGGCAAGCAAATCGTCCTGCGCCTTGGCGCGGATGATCGGATCGAGCGCGCCGAAAGGTTCGTCCATCAGCAGCACGGCGGGTTCGGCCGCCAGCGCGCGGGCGACGCCGACACGCTGCTGCTGGCCGCCGGACAATTGGTGCGGCAGCTTCTCGGCGTAGAGGGCCGGGTCGAGATCGAACAGGCGGAGCAGTTCGTCGACCCGCCTGGCTGTTCGAGCCTGGTCCCAGCCGAGCAGGCTCGGCACGGTGCCGATATTGCGTGCCACCGTCCAGTGCGGGAATAGGCCGTGGCCCTGAATGGCGTAGCCGATGCCGCGCCGCAGTTCCTCGCCCGACAGGGTGGAAGTGTCCTGGCCGTTGATCAAAACGGTGCCTGAGGTCGGCTCGATCAGCCGGTTGATGATGCGCAGCAATGTGGACTTGCCGCTGCCGGAGGTGCCGACCAGCACGGTGATCGTGCCGCGCTCGATGGTAAGCGAGACGTTGTCGACGGCCAGCTGGGAGCCGAAACGACGGCTGACTTGCCTGACTTCGATCATGCGTGCCGTCCTTTGAGTATGTCGACGAGTGCATCGAGGATGATGGCTGCCGAAAAGGCGAGGGCGATGGTGGGAATGGCGCCGAGCAGGACGAGATCGATGGCGGTGGCGCCCATGCCGTTCTGCACATAGACGCCGAATCCGCCGCCGCCGATCCAGGCTGCGATGGTCGCGAGGCCGATATTCTGCACCAGCACGATGCGCACGCCTGTCAGGATGACGGGGAAGGCGAGGGGCAGCTCGACCTGGAACAGGCGCTGCCACTGGGTCATGCCCATGCCGCGGGCGGCGTCGACGACGTTGGGAGAGACGGAGTCGAGGCCGATCGCCGTGTTGGAGACCACCGGCAGCAGGGCATAGAGGAAAAGGGCGATCAGAGCCGGCGACGAGCCGGTGCCATGCACGCCGACGGCTTCGATGAGGGGATAGGTCTTGGCCAGGTAGGTCAGAGGGGCGATCATCAGGCCGAACAGCGCCAGGGACGGGATCGTCTGGATCATGTTGAGGGCCGGCAGCACCACGCCGCGCAGCCCCCGATGGCGCTGGCAGACGATGCCGAGCGGCAGGCCGACGACCAGGGCGCCGAAAAGCGAGGCCAAGGCGAGGGTGACATGCACCGCGGCATTCGCGGCAAAGCCCGAACCGTTGGTGGCATATTCCTTCATGATCGACAGCCCGTTCCAGTGGCCGGAGAACAGGAAGGCAAGAAAGACCGCAAGCGTCAGCACGAGCGCGAGCACCCGCTGGGCTGGCCGCAGCGACAGCTTGACCAGCGCGTCCGTGAGCAGGATGGCAAAGGAGAAGGCGAGAAGCCAGAAGCCGGCGGCGGGCCCCACCCGTGGCCTGATATTGCCGGGGGGAATCAGGACCCCGGGTACCAGGCCGATCAGCACGGCAAGGATTAGTAAAGCACTGGCGGCCACCACCAGCCGCAGGCGCGGATCGGCCCGGCGGAGGAGCGCGATCAGCCCCACGACGAGCAGTGCGAGGCTGACCCAGGCAAGACCCGCAGGAAGTGCCTGGATGAAGCCGATGCCCTGGGCCTGGCCGATGCGACTCGGCCGGAAATTGGCAAAGGGCAGCGCCAGCGCCGCGGCGGCGATCAGCGCCATCACGACGCCGAGCTTGTCGAAGCCCGAGGTCAGGGCACCCGTGCCCGTGACGGCGGGGGGCGCCGGGAAAGCGCTCTTGTCGGCGTGAACATCCCCGGCGCTTGAACTCACTTCACCAGGCCCTTCTTCTTCAGATAATCGGCCGCGACATCCTTGGCCGCCTCGCCATCGACCTGGATGCGGCCGTTGAGCTCCTGCAGCGTGGTGAGGTCGAGGCTGGCGAAGACCGGCTTCAGCCAGTCGGCGATCTGAGGATGGGCCTTGAGCACGGATTCCCGAATGACCGGTGCCGGGGCGTAGACGGGCTGCACCGACTTGTCGTCGTCGAGCACCACGAGATTGCCGGCTGCGATGCCGCCATCCGTGCCGTAGACCATGGCTGTGTTGACGCCGTCCGTCTGCTCGGCGGCTGCCTTGATGGTGGCTGCGGTGTCGCCGCCCGAAAGCACCACGAGCTGGTCGGAGGAGAGCTTGAAGCTATAGGTGGTCTGGAAGGCGGGCAGGGCGCCGGCGCTGTTGACGAACTCGGCCGAGGCGATCAGCTTCACCTTGCCGCCGCCGGTGACGAACTTGCCGAAATCGTCGAGCGACTTCAGCTTGTTGGTATCGGCCACGTCCTTGCGGATGGCGATGGCCCAGGTGTTGTTGGCGGGCGCGGGATCGAGCCACACCAGCTTGTTGGCGTCGTAATCGAGCTTCTTGGCCTCGGCATAGCCTTTGGCGGCGTCCTTCCACAGGCCGTCATCGGCCTTATTGAAGAAGAAGCCGGCATTGCCGGTATATTCGGGATAGAGATCGATGTCGCCGGCTACCAGGGCCTTGCGCACGATTGGTGTGGTGCCCAGGCCCACGCGGTTGTTGACCTTGAGGCCATTGGCTTCCAGGACCTGTACGATCAGGTTTCCGAGCAGATTGCCTTCGGTATCGATCTTGGAGGCGACGGTGACGTCGGCGGCCTGGGCCATGCCAGCGGTCGCCATCATGGCGGCGGCGGCCGCTGCGGCTGTCAGCCGGTGCACCCTCTTGCCGATGAGGGAGCGGAGGGGAAGCGAGAATGGCATCTTGTGATCCTCTTGGTGTCCTTTGAGCGACGCCGGAAGCTGGAAGGGCTGTGCCGGCGGCCGATGATTCAGATTCTGAAGTTGAGCGAAGCCCCGCATCTTGTTGATCCGACTCCGGAACGCGCGCCGGCAGTCTTGGTTCAGGCGTCTCCTGCCGTCCCCGTCGCGAGGCTGGCGCACAGGGCGGCGACACCGATCCACAGGCTCGCCGACCAATAGGCGATGATGGCCAGGGGATGGGTGCTGCGGCACAGCGATCTCGCAAGCTGGCAAATATCGCTGTTGCTGACAAGGCAGAGCCCGGCATCCGGGAGCGAGAGGTAATTGTAGCCGATCACATCCTGATAGGTAATCCACCACCAGGCGAGGGACAGCGCGACGATACCAGCCCCGAAGATCTGCAGAAGGCGGGTGAAGGCGGGCAGGGCACTCATGAAAGCTGCAATCCGAGCGCCTGCAGGATCTCCCGACGCAGATGGACCAATTCCGTATCGTCGCGATGGCGCGGATAGGGCTTGTCGACGGCAAACTCCGCCTTGATCCGTGCGGGCCTGTCGGAAAACACGATCACGCGGGAAGCAAGCAGCAGCGCCTCTTCGACGTCGTGGGTTACCAGCAACGCCGTGAAGCCCGTACGTTGCCAGAGCGACACCAATTCGTCCTGCAAAGCGAGGCGCGTCAGGGAATCGAGCTTGCCCAGCGGCTCGTCGAGCAGCAGCAGGGAGGGATCGTGCACCAGCGCCCGCGCCAGCGAGGCGCGCTGCGCCATGCCGCCCGAAAGCTGGTGGGGATAAGCGTCGGCGAAGCGCTCGAGCCCGACCAGCGACAGGGCCTGGCCGATGCGATGGCGCTGGCGGGCGAGCACGCCGCGCGCCTCCAGCCCCGCCGCGACGTTCTTGCGGACCGTCAGCCAGGGAAACAAGGTCGGGTCCTGGAACACCAGGATACGGGCGGGATCGGGGGCCGTGACCGCCTGGCCGTCGGCCAGGATGGCGCCGGCAGCGGGCGGCTCCAATCCGGCGATGAGGCGCAGCAAGGTCGACTTGCCGCAACCCGAAGGGCCCAGCAGGGCAACGAATTCACCCGGTTCGACCTTGAGGTCGACGCTATCCAGCACCGGCAACTCCGCACCCGAGAGGTCGAAATGATGGCTGACGCCGTGGACGTCGATGCCGATGCTGTGGCTCGAGGCAGCCATCAGATAAAGCCCTTCTGCCAGGTGAGGAGGTGATCGCGTATGACGAAGAGCAGCTTCACGATGCCCGCGCAGATCACCGACATGATCAGCAGCGTCGCGTAGACATTGGCATAGCCCGAATAGGCGGTCTGGAACTGGATGTACCAGCCGA
Source organism: Labrys sp. (in: a-proteobacteria) (assembly GCF_047605565.1). Lineage (NCBI taxonomy): Bacteria > Pseudomonadati > Pseudomonadota > Alphaproteobacteria > Hyphomicrobiales > Xanthobacteraceae > Labrys > Labrys sp. (in: a-proteobacteria). The sequence goes on along the minus strand of NZ_JASGFM010000016.1, from coordinate 51,028 downwards.
GCCCGTATTTCGCGCCGAGCATCTCGGCCACCACCAGCACTGCGAAGGAATAATAGAGGCCCATGAACAGGCCGACGAAGACATGCGGCAGGGAGGCGGGAATGGCGATGTTGCGGATCAGGTACCAGCTGCCGGCGCCGAAGATGCGACTGACGTCGTAATAGGCGCGGTTCACCGAGGCGACGCCGGAGGCCGTCAGGATGGCGACGGGAATGCCGGAGGCCAGCGCCACGATGAAGACGCTGGCATCGAAGGTGTTGGGGAAGAAATAGAAAGTGCAGGGGATCCAGGCCGTGGCCGGAACCGGGCCGATCAGCTTCAGCACCGGCATGCCCCAATAGCTGAACCGCTTCGACCAGCCGAGCGCCACGCCGAGCCCATAACCCACCGCGATGCCGCAGAAGAAGCCGACGGACCACAGGCGCAAGGAATAGGCGATGCAGATGAGAAGGCGCTGGCTCTCGGTGACATAGACATGGAGCAGGCCGTGCGGCGGCGAGAAGAAAGGCTTGGGCAGCCAGCCGGTCTTGGCCGTCGATAGCTCCCACAAGGCCAGCCAGACGCTGATGGCGGCGAACCAGGGGCCATAATGCAGGAGCGTGCGTCCCAACCCGCCGAGGCGATGGACGGTGAAGGCCACCACCAGGAAGATCAGCCCTGCCGTGCCGGTGATGGCGGCGAACAGACCGGCACTGCCCCACGGCACCACGTCCGGCAAGCCGATCGTGATGGCCGCCGTGGCGGCCAGGGTCACCGAGGCCAGGAGCCCATGCTTCCACACGCCGCCCCATAGGCTACGCAGGGATGCCTGTGACGGGGGCGCCGCCTTGAGGAGTCCGGGATTGGGGGCGCGCAGGGTATCGCTCATCGCAAGGCCTCAGGCGAGCAGGTTGATGGTGACCCGCTCGGCGAACTCCTTGGGATCGGTGGTGGAATCGAGCACCTTGACCAGTTTGAGGTCCTCGGCCGCCAGGCGGATCTGGTCGACCAGGGGCTGGCCGATCGGGTGGTTGTGATAGACTAGCGTTCCCAGGATTTCGGTGAGCTGGGCCGCCGTCAGACCGGCCGGCTTGAGCGTGTCGAAATACCACTGCGCCACTTCGTCGGGATGGTTGGCGGTATATTCGTGGATCTCGATATTGGCCTCGGCCAGGCGCCGCAGGCCATCCTTGTTGGCCTCCAGGAAGGGGCCGTTGGCACCGAGGACGCAGCAGGTGTGGTTCTCGTAATAGCCGGTCTGGGTGTCGGCGATCTTGACGAAATCGAACTGCTTTTCGATGGCCCAGGCCCAGGGATCGAGATGGGCGGCAAGCTCGACATCGCCCCGGTTGAGCGTCTCGCCGACGAGCTCGAAGGGCACGGCCTTCCAGGTCACGTCGGTTTCAGGATCGAGACCGGCCTTGGCGAAGCTGACCTGGAAGGCGACCTGGGGCGGGGCACCGATGCCATAGGTGGCGATGGTCTTGCCCTTGGCGTCGGCCAGCGTCTTGATGCCGGAATCCTTGCGCGCCAGCAGGCGCTGGCAGCCGCCATGGGAGCCGACGAAGAGCTTGACGTCGAAGCCCTGCTCCAGGGGCTTCAGCCAATCGCCGATCAGGCCGGCGCCGGCATCCGCCTTGCCGGTGGCGAGTGCCTGGATCAGCGTCTGGCCGCTGGCGCCCTGGTAGAACAGTTCGACGTCGAGATTGTGCTTGGCGTAGATGCCCTTGGCCACGCCGAAACCGAGCGGCGAGTGGCAGGCCGCCACCTCCGTCCAGGCCAGGCGGATCTTCGGCGCCGGCGCTGCGATCGCTGGCGAGAAGATGCGGCCGCCGACGGCGGAGAGAGAGGCGAGGGCACCGGCCGCTCCGGCCAGTTTGAGGGCCTTGCGGCGCGAGAAAGCGGGAAGTCTGGACATGGGTTCCATCCGTGGCCGGCTGCTTGGGGCTGATCCATCGATCAACGAAACGAATTGGCTCGACGTTTGTCATTGCCGGGCTTGACCCGGCAATCCAGTTTCCCTTCCACACGTCGAAGACGGAGGCTCCTGGATGCCCGGATCAAGCCCGGGCATGACAAAGGTGGTGGTTCATTATTCCCGGACCATGTCTCAAGCCGCCTTGCGTTCCGCCGCGTCGTGCTCGCCTTCGGCAGCGGCCAGGGCCTGGGTCAGGTCGGCGATGATGTCGTCCGGGTGCTCGATGCCGATGGACAAGCGCACATAGCCGGGCGTCACGCCGGTGGCGAGCTGGTCTTCCGGCGTCAGCTGCTGATGGGTGGTCGAGGCCGGGTGGATGGCGAGCGAGCGGGCATCACCGATATTGGCGACGTGGTAGAGCAGCTTGAGTGCGTCGATGAAGCGTTTGCCGGCCTCCACACCGCCCTTGAGCTCGAAGCCGACCAGGGCACCATAGCCGCCCTTGAGATAGGCCTCGGCGCGACGGCGGTTCTCGTCCGACTGCAGGCCGGGGAAGATGACGTGGCTGACGGTGGCCTGCTTGGCGAGGAAGTCCGCCACCTTGACGGCGTTCTCATTGTGCTGGCGCAGGCGCAGCGGCAGGGTTTCCAGCCCCTGCAGCAGCTGGAAGGCGTTGAAGGGCGACAGGGCCGCACCGACGTCGCGCAGCAGCTTCACCCGCACGCGCAGGATATAGGCGATCGGCCCGAGCGGCTTGGCGGCCTCGGTCCAGATCGCGCCGTGATAGGCCTCGTCCGGCTGGGTCAGCAGCGGAAAGCGGTCGGCATGGTCCTCCCAGGGGAAATTGCCGCCGTCGACGATCAGGCCGCCGATGGAGGTGCCGTGGCCGCCGATATATTTGGTCGCCGAATAGACCACGACGGCGGCGCCATGTTCGAGCGGGCGGGCGATCAGCGGCGCGGCGGTGTTGTCGACGATGAGCGGAATGCCGAGCGAGCGGCCGATATCGGCGATCTCGCGGATCGGCAGTACCTGCAGCTTGGGATTGGGCAGCGTTTCGGCGTAGAAGGCACGGGTTTTGTCGTCGCTTGCTCGGCGGAAATTCTCCGGATCGGAGGGATCGACGAAGCGGACTTCGACGCCGAATTGCTTGAGTGTCGAGGCGAACAGGGTCCAGGTGCCGCCATAGAGGTCGGTGGACGAGACGACGTTGTCGCCGGCCTGGGCCAGATTGAGGATCGAATAGGCCGAGGCCGTCTGTCCCGACGAAACGGCCAACGCGGCCGCGCCACCTTCGAGGGCGGCAATGCGCTGCTCCAGCGCGTCGGTCGTCGGGTTCTGCACGCGCGTATAGATATTGCCGAGTTCCTCGAGTGCGAAAAGACGCGCGGCGTGGCCGGTATCCTGGAACTGGTAGGAGGTGGTCTGGTAGATCGGCACCGCCACGGCGCCGGTGGCCGGGTCAGCGCGATAGCTGCCGCCATGCAGGGCAAGGGTCTCGAAATGTCGGGAATCGGTGGTCATGCCAATGGCTCCTGAAGCGTGGCTTTGAAGATCGAACCGAAAATCAGTAGGCGGAGGCGACCTGCACCGGCTTGCTGGTGTCGATCAGGTCGGGATGGTGGCGGCGGGCGACGTCGGGATGGGAACGCAGGCGGCTCTTGAGATAGTTGCGCCCAGCCTCTCGGAAGAGCGGATTGAGCGGGTCCTGCGTCAGGCCGCGTGCTTGGGCGGCAAACTCCGGTGCCAGCGTTAGCAGCGGTACTTCGGCCTCAAGATTGGCACCGAGGAAGAAGGGCACCGACAGCCGATCGGTACCGGCCGGTGGCGAGACGACGCGATGGACGTTGGCGCGCAGATAGCCATTCGAGGCCAGTTCCAGGATCTCGCCGATATTGACGACGAAAGTGCCGGGGATAGGGGGAGCCTCGATCCAGCCATGCGCGCCCTCGACCTGCAGACCGCCCTGGACATCCTGCAGAAGCAGCGTGAGGAAGCCCGAATCCTTGTGCGCGCCGACGCCTTGGTCATCCTCACCGGCTTCACGACCGGGATAGCGCACGATCTTGAGGAGCTGGTTGGGTTCGGGCGTGTAGATCGGCTGGAAGGCATCGGCCTTCTGGCCCAAGGCGAGCGCGAAGGCGCTGAGCACGCGAATGCCGAGCTGGGTGACCTCCTGGAGATAGCGCAGTGTGATGAGCTGCAGTTCGGGCAAGGCTTCAGGCCATTGATTGGGCCCCTGCAGGCGATGCCAGGCCGGTGCGGTGGGATCGAGGGGGCGGGCCCTCTTTTCGGCGCCGATATCCACCTGCTCGCGCCAGTCCGGCTTGCCGCGCGTATGCTCGAAGCCGGCCCGGTTGTAGCCGCGGAAATGCGGCGAGTTGATCATTTCGATCGCCAGCTTGTCCTGTTCGGGCAGGTCGAAGAAGCGGCGCGACAGGCGCAGCACATCATCGATCAACTGCTGGGGGACGCCGTGGCCGGTCAGGTAGAAGAAGCCGGGACCGCGAGCTGCCTCGCGCAGGTTCTGGAGGAAGGCCGCGCGCTCTGCGGCTCCGGCCTCGAACCAACGGAAATCGAGGATAGGCAGGCTTTCGGCTGAAGTCGTCATGGCATTGGACCGTTCGGTTGAATCTCTATGTGAAATCGACCATGGCGGTATTTATAAGTCAACTGATTTTATAGACTATATAGAATTATAAAAGAAATCTGCCGAAATTAAGCTTTCATAGCAAAGAGTTAGATGCTGGATCGGAATCAGGTCGCGAACAGTCCGTGAGGGAAACGCGACCTGAATCGTGGGCAAAATTCATGCAGTCGAGACAGGAAATTAATTATTGACTAAATCTATCAACTATTGGGATTATGGCGCCGATACCCTCAAGGATGACCTGATGACTGCGCTCTGGACCCGCCGCTCTCTGCTTGCCGCCGCGCCCGCCTTCGCCGTGACCGCCGCCCTCGGACCCGCGCGCGCCGCGACGAAGACGATCCGTGTCGGCTACCAGAAATACGGCACTTTCCTGTTGCTGAAGGCGCGCGGCAATCTTGAACGCAAGCTCGAGCCTCTGGGTTTCGGCGTGACCTGGACGGAGTTTCCCGGCGGTCCGCAATTGCTGGAAGCCCTGAATGTCGGCGCGCTGGATTTCGGCATCACCGGCGAGGCCCCGCCGATCTTCGCCCAGGCGGCCGGCGCACCGCTGGTCTATGTCGCCAACGAACCGGCGGCTCCCCTCAGCGAGGCGATCCTGGTGCGCAAGGACAGTCCGCTGCAATCGGTGGCGGAACTCAAGGGCAAGAAGGTCGGGCTCAACAAGGGATCGAACGTTCACTATCTTCTGGTCAAGGCGCTGGAAAAGGCCGGACTGGCCTATGGCGACATCCAGACGGTGTTCCTCACACCTTCCGATGCGCGGGCCGCCTTCGAGCATGGCGACATCGATGCCTGGGTGATCTGGGATCCCTTCCAGGCAGCGGCGGAGATCGCCGTCGAGGCGCGCCAGCTTGCCAATGGCGAGGGCCTGGTCGCCAACCGGCAGTTCTATCTGGGCGAGCGCTCCTTCACCGAAGCCAATCCGGCCGCGATCGACGCCGTCCTCGCCGCCATCAACGAGATCGACCAATGGGCGAAGGACCATGTCGACGAAGCGGCGAAAGAGTTGGCCCCCGCCGTCGGCATTCCGGCCCCCGTGCTCAAGCTGGCGCTCGGCCGGCAATCCTGGAACGTGCAGCCGATCACGGCCGAGACGGTGGCCGCCCAGCAGCAGATCGCCGATACCTTCCATAAGCTCGGCCTCATCCCCAAGGCGATCAAGATCGCCGATGCGCTCCGCCCCGGCGTGACGCTCTGACAAGGGAGGGGCCGATGGCTTCGCGACGCTTGAATGGACTGGCCCGTCGCCTAGTGCCCTGGTTGCTGCCGGTGCTGCTGCTGGCCGGCTGGGAGCTTGCCGCCGATCTCGGCTGGCTGCAGGCGCGAGTATTGTCGGCGCCGAGCGCAGTGGCGCTCGCCTTCTGGCAGACCCTCCAGGATGGCACCCTCCTGCACAATGTCGGTGTCAGTGCCGGACGCGCCCTGCAGGGCCTGGCCATTGGCGGCCTGATCGGCTTCGCGCTCGGCGTCGCCAACGGCGTCTGGCGTCCGGCCGAATTGCTGCTCGACTCCACTTTGCAGATGCTGCGCAACGTGCCGCATCTGGCCATCATTCCGCTGGTGATCCTGTGGTTCGGCATCGGCGAAAGCGCCAAGATCTTCCTGGTCGTTCTCGGCGTGCTCTTTCCCGTCTACATCAATACCTATCACGGCATCCGCACCATCGATCCGCATCTCACCGAGATGGCACGCGTCTACGGCCTGGGGCCGGTGGCCCGGTTCTGGCGGGTAATCCTGCCAGGCGCCCTGCCATCGGTCTTCGTGGGCCTGCGCTACGGCCTCGGCATCATGTGGCTGACGCTGATCGTGGCCGAGACCATCTCGGCCTCCTCCGGCATCGGCTACATGACCATGAATGCCCGTGAATTCCTGCAGACGGACGTCATCCTGCTCGGCGTGATCATCTATGCCGTGCTCGGCAAGCTCTCGGACACTTTGGTGAAGCTGCTCGAACAGGCTGCCCTGCAATGGCATCCCACCTATGCGCGGCCCCGCCGGGAGGCACTGGCATGACCAATGCTCTGCTCCCTATAGAGGATGGCTATTTCGCCCCCGAACTGACGCGTAACAGCCTGGCCCCGTCCGATTTCGCCCGGCCGGCGCCGAAGCCCAAGGGGCTGGCGATCGAGTTGAAGGGGGCTTCCAAGGCCTTCGATCATCGCGTGGTGCTCGACAGGCTCAACCTCACCATCGAGCCCGGCGAATTCGTCGCCGTGGTCGGGCGCTCGGGCGGCGGCAAATCCACGCTTCTGCGCCTCATCGCGGGTCTCGATCGACCCAGCGCCGGCGAGGTCTCGGTGGGCGGAGCGGCCTTTCAGGGAGCCCATGCCGGCGCAAGGCTGATGTTTCAGGATGCGCGGCTGCTGCCCTGGCAGCGTGTGATCGGCAATGTCGGCATTGCGCGTGGCCCCAATTGGCGCGGCCTGGCCCAGGCCGCGCTCGATGAAGTAGGGCTGGGAGACCGGGCCAATGAATGGCCGAGCGTGTTGTCGGGTGGGCAGAGGCAGCGTGTTGCCCTGGCGCGCGCCTTGGTCAGCCGGCCCGACATCCTGCTGCTCGACGAGCCCTTCGGCGCGCTCGATGCCATGACGCGGGTGGAGATGCATCAATTGCTCTCGCGGATCTGGCGCGAGCATGGCTTCACCGCCATCCTGATCACCCACGACGTGTCGGAAGCGGTCGCGCTGGCCGACCGGGTCATCGTGCTGCGTGAAGGCGCCGTCGCGCTCGACCTGGCCGTCGAGCTGCCGCGCCCGCGCCGCGACGAGGACCGCAATTCGCAATTGGCAAGCCGCATTCTCTCCTACGTCTGATCCTGCCGCTTATACGAAAAAGCCGGGGCAGCGATGCTGCCCCGGCCCTTTTGTTTGTGCCGTTCTCCGACGATCGGAATCTCAACCACCCGAGAAGAAGGCGAAGCGGACCACGAACAGGACGGCGACCAGCCAGGTGGCCAGATGCACCTGCTGCGGGCGGCCGGTGAGGGTCTTGAGGGCGCAATAGCTGATGAAGCCGAAGGCAAGGCCGTTGGCGATGGAGTAGGTAAAGGGCATCATCAGCGCGGTCAGCGCGGCCGGAGCGGCCTCGGTGATGTCGTCCCACTCCACCTCGAGCAGTTCGCGCATCATCAAGCAGGCGACATAGAGTAGGGCTGGCGCGGTGGCATAGACCGGCACGGAACCGGCGAGCGGTGAGAAGAACAGGGCGGCCAGGAACAGGATGGCGATGACGATGGCGGTAAGGCCGGTGCGCCCGCCGGCCTGCACGCCGGACACGCTCTCGACATAGGCGGTGGTCGAGGAGGTGCCGAGCAGCGAGCCGGCGAGGATGGCGGAGCTGTCGGCCAGCAAAGCGCGGCCGAGCCGGTTGGGCTTGTCGGGCTGGATCAGGCCGGCGCGCTTGGCGACACCGATCAGCGTACCGGTCGCATCGAACACCTCGACCAGCACGAACACCAGGATGACATGCACCAGGCCCGCATGCATGGCGCCCACGAGGTCGAGCTGCAGGAAGGTCGGCAGGATGGAGGGCGGCATGGAAATGACGCCACCGAACTTGCTGACGCCGAGCGCGATCGAAAGCGCGGTGATGACGAGAATACCGATCAGGATGGCGCCGCGTACCTTGAGCACGTCGAGGGCTGCGATGATGAAGAAGCCGAGGATGGCCAGCAGCGTGCCGGTTTCCTTGAGCGACCCCAGGGTCACCAGCGTGGCGGGGCTGGCGACCACGATGCCCGAGCTCTTGAGGGCGATGATGCCGAGGAACAGGCCGATGCCGGCCGCGATGGCCGATCGCATCGAATGCGGAATGCCGGCGATCAGCCAACTGCGCACGCCGGTGACGGTCAGGAGCAGGAAGATACAGCCGGAGATGAACACCGCGCCGAGGGCCTGCTGCCAGGTAAAGCCCATGGTGGCGACGACGGTGAAGGCAAAGAAGGCGTTCAGGCCCATGCCCGGCGCCATGCCGATCGGCCACCGGGCGACCAGGCCCATGATCAGCGAGCCGAGGGCGGCTGCCAGGCAGGTCGCGACGAAGACCGCATTGCGGTCCATGCCGGTGGTCGACAGGATCTCCGGATTGACGAAGATGATGTAGGCCATGGTGAGGAAGGTGGTGATGCCGGCGATCACCTCCGTCCGCACCGAAGTGCCCTGTTCCTTCAGTTTGAAAAACGCGTCCAGCACGTCTCGCTTCCTCTCTTGCGGCACCCGCACGACCAAAGTCGCGCGCCTGACCCTTCCCGGTGAAGCGATTGCGGTCGCCACTCCGGGCTTGGCCTCTGCCGAGCGTTATGACTCCCCTTGCAGAACCTCCGGTTTCATCGCTCGGACGAAGCCAGCACGTACTGCATTTTCTCAATATTCAAGCAGATGATTTCGGGCAGGAAGCGCGTCCCAACCTGAAAGCATCTGCTCCGGCGGCCGTATTTTGTCATCCCGGGAGGAATGGCTGCCGCCGATGATCTGACGCGGCAGGGTGCCAGCCTCAAACCGTTCCAATCTCTGCTGCTTTGGCTCGTGGCACAAGGGGCCCGACGGCAGGCTGGGCTGGAAGGTCTTTCGCAAATATCTGTAAGAGGAAGAAGCCGCCGGAGGGCGGAATGCTGGCCGTGCCGGACAGAAATTCCGGCACAAATACCGTCATCGACCTGCCGGTGAAGGGCGGAGGCAGGACGATATGGCGTCTTTCGTCGTGTCTCGTCGACGCAAAACACGCAATTATGCCCTGTATATGGCGAGCGTGCGGTTTCGACTAGTGACTCGAAGCGTTGCCGGCCTGCTTTGCGCTTATTGTCTGATCATTACGGTAGGTTGAGTTCCGCCCGACAGCGGTTTATGTAAAGGCGCAGCGCTGTTCGGGATGCCCGGTTGTGGACATCGAAAAAATCGCCGAACAACAGTTGACTAATTTTGTGGACTATTTATTTTTGTGTCATCGGCTTCCCAGGGAGTCGGTCGCGGGGATTTGAGCGAGCAGCTTGCGCCGCGTCATCAAACGCTAAAGCGCCACGGCTGATGTCGTGGGCTCCAGACAGGAAGTGTCCCATGATCGTTGTCAGCGGAACGGATATCGGAAAGCCAGACGGAAAGATGTGTTGCGGCTGCTGTTGTTGCTGAAGCCCGTATAATCACATGCATTCCCTGTTTTTTCGGAGCGCCACCAGGTGGCGGCTTTATCCATGTCCCATCCCTCCAATTCCGAATCCTATGTTATTGAGATCTCCGGTGCCGCAGTCGGCATCGTGGTGCGCGAACCCCAGGCGCGCCGCTTTGCGTTTCATGCCGCCAGCCGGCGCTTCAGCCGGTTCGACGGCATGACCTTCGTGGGTCCGCGTGATGCCGAACGCTATCTTTCAGGCCAGGTCGCCAGGCGCCTGCACTCCCTGCTGGAGGAACTGGTCGCGTGAACGCACCTGTGAGAGTGGAAAACCTGACCTTGCCTGGTGAGGCGGAGGCAGGCGGGCCGATCGTGCGCTTCGAGCGCGTGTCGCGTTCCTTTGCTGCGCGCAAGGGCAGTGCGGCCGTGTTCGCGCTCGACGATCTCAGCCTGGAAATCCCGCGCGGCGAGATCTTCGGCGTGATCGGGCGCAGCGGTGCCGGCAAATCGACGCTGCTGCGGCTGATCAATGGGCTGGAGCGGCCGACAAATGGCCGTGTCGTCGTCGACGGCATCGAGATCGATGCCCTGAGCGAAAGCCAGTTGCGCCCGGTCCGCCGGTCCATCGGCATGGTGTTCCAACATTTCAATCTTTTGTCCTCGCGCACGGTCTTCGAGAATGTGGCGCTTCCCCTGGAAGTGGCCGGTATCGGCGTCGCCGAAATCCGGGACCGCGTCGAGCCGTTGCTCGACCTTGTCGGGCTCTCAGACAAACGCAACCGCTATCCGGCGGAGCTGTCGGGCGGCCAGAAGCAGCGTGTCGGCATCGCCCGCGCCTTGGCGACCCGGCCCAAGATCCTGCTCGGCGACGAGGTGACCTCGGCGCTCGACCCGGAGACGACGGCCTCCATCCTGGCCCTGCTGGCCGATATCAACCAGCGCCTCGGCGTCACCATCGTACTGATCACCCACGAAATGTCGGTGATCAAGGAGATCTGCCATCGGGTTGCCGTGCTGGAAGCCGGCAAGCTGATCGAGACGGGGCGGGCCTTCGAGGTGCTGACCCAGCCGCGCCACGCCACCACGGCCAGTTTCGTGCGCGGGGTCACCGGTGTCGAACTGCCGGCCGATCTCGCCCGCCGGCTCTCGGACCAGCCGAGCCCGGGCAGCCAGGCGGTGTTGCGCATCACCTTCACCGGCTCGCACGCCACAGCGCCGGTGGTCAGCCGTTTGACCACCATTCTCGGCATCGACATCAACATCCTGGCCGGCCGCATCGACACGATCGGCGGCGAACCCTTCGGGGCGCTTCTGGTTTCGGTGCCCGGCGACGAAGCGACCCGGCTTGCCGTGGTTTCGGCGGTGGAGAGGCTCAATCTGCAAGGGGAGGTGATCGGTTATGTCGCCTGAGATCCTCAAGGTCATCTGGGGCGCGACCGGCGATTCCCTGATCATGGTCGGCGTGTCCATCCTGTTCGGGACGATCCTGGGCCTGCCCCTCGGCATCTTCCTCGCCACCAGCCGGCGCGGCGAATTGCTGGCTTCTCCCAAGGTGAATGCGGTGCTTGGCGCGATCGTCAACGCGGTGCGCTCGGTGCCTTTCATCATCCTCATCGTCGCGATCATTCCGTTCACAAGGCTGCTGGTCGGCAGTTCGATCGGCCTGAAAGGCGTGATCGTGCCCCTGACCATCGCGGTGGCGCCCTTCATCGCACGCATCGTCGAGAGCGCCATTCGCGAGGTCGACGCCGGGCTGATCGAGGCGGCGCGTTCCTTCGGCGCCACACCGTTCCAGATCATCCGCAAGGTGCTGTTTCCCGAGGCGCTGCCGGGTCTCGTGCTTGGCCTCACCCTCACCACGGTCAGCCTGATCGGCTATTCGGCCATGGCCGGCGTGGTCGGCGGTGGCGGGTTGGGCGACGTCGCCATCCGCTATGGCTATCAGCGCTTCATGCCCGAAGTGATGGGCGCCGTGGTCGTCATTCTCATCCTGCTCGTGCAGGGCGTGCAGTCGGCGGGCGACCTGGCTGCCCGCAAGCTCAACAAGCGCGTGCGACAGGACTGATGTCAGTCCCGACGATGCCGTAGCATCCGGGACCGGAACACCCCGCGGATCATTGGATGAAAGCCGTGATTTGCGGGAGGGAATCGAGGGTCGTTTCCACGGTCTCTCGGCATGATTCAACGTCTATCTAAAACAGGAAAGACTTCCATGTCCGCCTACACATTGACACGCCGCCGCCTCGCCGGCGCCGCCCTGGCCCTGGTCTTCGCTCTGGCTCCGGCCGGCGCGGCCTTTGCCGCCGAGAAGCTCAAGCTCGGTGTCATGGGTGGTGACGAGGAGCGCATCTGGGAGGTGGCCAAGAAGGTCGCCGCCAAGGATGGCCTCGACATCGAACTGGTCTCCTTCTCCGACTACGCCATTCCCAACGAGGCACTCGAGAAGGGCGACCTCGATGCCAATGCCTTCCAGCACAAGCCCTATCTCGACAGCCAGATCGCGGCCCGCGGCTACAAGATCGTGCCGATCGGCTATACGCTGGTGCAGCCGATCGCCCTCTATTCGAAGAAGCTGAAGGCTTTTGCCGATCTGAAAGAAGGCGCCGTCATCGGCATTCCCAACGATCCGTCCAATGGCGGCCGGGCCCTCAAGCTCCTGGAAGCCAACGGCCTGATCAAGCTGAAGACCGCCGAAGGCCAGGTGCCGAGCGTGCTCGACGTTAGCGACAATCCCAAGAAGGTCGAGTTCAAGGAGATCGAGGCCTCGCAGCTTGCCAATCTACTGCCCGACCTCGACGGCGCAGTGATCAACACCAACTACGCCCTCGGCGCCGGCCTGACGCCAGCCAAGGATGCGCTGATCCAGGAAAGCCGCACCAACAATCCCTATGGCAACTTCATCGCCGTGCGCGAGGCCGACAAGGACAAGCCGATCTTCAAGAAGCTGGTGGCCTCCTATCAGAATCAGGAAGTGGCCGATTTCATCAACGCCAACTTCAAGGGCGCGATCCAGCCGGCATGGTAGGGTGGCATTGGTCGAATGCACGTTGCTGTCTCGTGCAGCGGCGTGTCTGAGCCAGAACCATAAAGGCGCTGACCTTTGTCATGCCCGGGCTTGGCCCGGGCATCCATAAGGCCGGCGGTAGAAGGACTGCGCTACAGCCTGGATTGCCGGGTCAAGCCCGGCAATGACAAAGGTCGAGTCGCTGCCGGCATAATCAGCCGGGACGATGGGTGGCTCCTGCTGGCCGTGTCGGCGGTCACAGCGTTATATTGATCATTGCGAAGGGAGATCCTTCGTAATTTTTTGGCCATAAATTCTATAAAATCTATAGACATAAGATTGTTGCTGTTGCACGATCCGCCCACGACGCGCCGCTGGGTGCACCAAGAAAGGGGAGGCGAGGCCTCCGCTGCTTCTTTCAGATGACGGATACGAACATGAATATCGCCGTGAAGCTGCCGCCGGTTACGGGGCCGAATCTGCGCGACGCCATGCGGTTGGTTGCCGGCGGCGTCAGCGTGATCACCGCGGGTGAAGGGGACGAGCGTACCGGTCTCACGGCGACCTCGGCCGTGTCGCTGTCGGTCGAGCCGCCGACCATGATCATCTGCGTCAATCGCGATGCCTCGGCCTGGCCGGTCATCCGCCGCTACGGCCATTATTGCGTGAACATCCTGGCAGACCATCAGCGCCACATCGCCGACCGCTTTGCGGGGCGGGGCGGTATCAAGGGTGCCGCCCGCTATGAGAACGCCGGCTGGAACCGCCTGTTCACCGGCGCCCTGGCGCTCGAAGGAGCGCTCGCCTCCGTCGATTGCGAGGTCGAGGAATTCATCGACCGTCACAGCCACTCCATCATCATCGGCGCCGTGCGCGGCATCCGCACCGCCGATGGCAGGCCGCTCGTCTATGCCCAGGGTGGCTATGGCGGCTTCCACCCTGCCTGATTGAACAAGACCGGGATCACCATGACCATTTCCGTTGCGCCGCCGCTCACCTCTGCGCCGCCCCAATTCGACCTCGAGCCCCAGGCCCATGTCATCGCCTCCGATGCCGAGGCGATCGAAACAGCCACGACCCTGGCGGCTGAATTCGCAGCCGGGGCGGCGTTGCGCGACCGCGACCGTATCCTGCCGGCAGCCGAGCTCGACCGTTTCTCCAAGAGCGGCCTTTGGGGCATCACCATTCCCAAGGCCTATGGCGGCGCCGGCGTCTCCTGGGTGACGCTGACGGAGGTGATCAAGCTGATCTCGGCCGCCGATCCTTCCATCGGCCAGATCCCGCAGAACCACCTTGCTGCGGTTGACGTCATCAGGTCCACCGCTTCGGAAGAGCAGAAGAAGTTGTGGTTCGGCCGCGTGCTCGCGGGCTATCGGCTCGGCAACGCCTTCTCCGAGGCCAAGTCCAAGCATGTCGGCGCCTTCGAGACCACGCTGACCCCGGATGGCGACGGCTATCGGGTCAAGGGCGAGAAATTCTATGCCACCGGGGCGCTGTTCGCGCATTACATCCATATCGGCGCCGTCGATCCGGCCGGCAAGGTGAATCTGGCCATCGTGCCGCGTGACGCCGAGGGGCTTACCATCATCGACAATTGGTCGAGCTTCGGTCAGCGCACCACCGCGAGCGGCAATGTCCATATCGACAATGTGCGGGTGGGGGCCGAGGGGGTGATACCGGCCTATCTCGGCGGCGAGAATCCCTCGACCAACGGAGCGGTCTCCCAGATCATCCAGGCGGCCGTCGATGCCGGCATCGCGCGCGGCACCATCGAGGACACCATCAAGTTCGTGCGCAACAATGTCCGTCCCTGGATCGATAGTGGTCAGGAGCATGGCTATGAGGATGTCTTCACCATCGCCCAGATCGGTGACCTCAAGATCAAGCTTCATGCCGCCGAGGCCCTGCTGGAGAAGGCGGGACGGGCTGTTGACGCGATCGTGGAGCAGCCGACCGAGGAGGGCGTGACGACGGCTGCCGTCGCGGTTGCCGAGGCCAAGGTGCTGACCACTGAGATCGCCATCCTCGCCACCAACAAGCTGCACGAACTGGGCGGCACGCGTTCGACCCTGGGCCAGTACAATCTGGACCGGCACTGGCGCAACGCGCGCACCCATACGCTGCACGATCCGGTGCGCTGGAAATTCTATCACGTCGGCAACCACGCCCTGAATGGCGTGAGCCCGCCGCGCCATCCCTGGAGTTGATTTCTCCGGGTGCGCGGGCGTCCCGCCCGCTTTTGGAAACATCGAACCAACCGGAAGAAGGGGCGGGCGAGACGCCCGCGCACCCGGAATAGGACTCAATCATGCCCACCGCCGCCGCCCTGACCGCCGATACCCCGCCCGAGCGCCTCGTCGCGTTCCGGGCACCACCCCTGCGGGCCGGCAAGGCCCATATCATCAAGGACGATGCCGAGGCGCTCGCTGCCGCGCGTGAGGTCGCGGCCAGGATTGCTGAAACCGCGATCGAGCGCGACCGCGAGCGGCGCTTGCCTTATGAGGAACTCGACTGGCTGTCCGATGCAGGCCTCCTCGCCATCACCGTGCCAAAGGCCTATGGCGGTGCCGAAGTATCGTCCGGTACGCTGGCCGAGGTGATCGCTCTTCTCTCCGCGGCGGATGGCTCGATCGGCCAGATTCCGCAGAACCACTTCTTCATCCTGCACGCCTTGCGCCTGGAAGGCAGCGAAGAGCAGAAACGCTTCTTCTACGGTCGCATCCTGGCCGGCGAGCGCATCGGCAATGCCCTGTCCGAGATCGGCACCAAGACGGCGCAGGACCACAACACCCGCCTCAGCAAGGACGGGCCGGTGCTGCGGCTCAACGGGCGCAAATTCTATTGCACCGGTGCCTTGTTCGCCCATTGGGTGGCCGTGGTTGCCAATGACGACGAGGGTCGTTCCACCATTTCCTTCGTGCCGCGCCAGACCCCGGGTCTCGAGGTCATCGACGATTGGGCCGGCTTCGGCCAAAGGGTCACCGGCTCGGGCACCACCACGCTCGACAATGTCGAGGTGCATCCCTTTTCGGTGATCTCGCTGAAGGCCGTCTTCGATCGGCCTACATCGATGGGGCCGGTGGCGCAGATCATGCACGCCGCCGTCGAAGCCGGCATCGCACGGGCTGCCCTCGCCGAGACCTTGAGCTTCGTGAAGAAGCATGCTCGTCCCTGGAAGGACAGCGGCCTCGATCACGGCTACGAGGATCCCTACACCATCGCCGGCATTGGCGAGGTGAAGATCCGCGTGGCCGCCTCCGATGCCTTGCTGGAGCGGGCAGGGCGCTTTTCCGACATTGCCGTGGCCGATCCCACGGTGGAAACGGTCGCGGCTGCTTCGGTGGCCGTTGCCGAGGCCAAGGTTGCCTCAACCGAGGCGTCGCTGCTGGCCGGCAGCAAGCTGATCGAATTCGCCGGCTCGCGCGCCACTCAGACCCAGTTCGGTTTCGACCGCTTCTGGCGCAACGCCCGCACCCACACCGTGCACGATCCCGTGCGTTGGAAATATCGCGCCATCGGCGACTACTGGCTCAATGGCATCAACCCGCCACGCCACGGCGCCATCTGACCGGAGGATTGTCCATGAACACTGGAAATCCAACCCGCTCGACCTTTGTCATTGCCGGGCTTGACCCGGCAATCCAGCTCCTTTCCTGACAAAGTCGGCGCTTTCGTCGCTTCCCGGCAATGTCCAAGTATACGACCAGAGACTTTACCATGCCCTATGATCTCGACCTGCCCCCGCCTGCCCAGGAAACCGACGTGCTCTGGTTCCTGCCGACCCATGGCGACGGGCGCTATCTCGGCAGCGAGCAGGGGGCCCGGCATGTCTCGCTCGGCTACCTCTCGCAGATTGCCAAGGCCGCCGACGACCTCGGCTATTTCGGGGTGCTGCTGCCCACCGGGCGATCCTGCGAAGACAGCTGGGTCATCGCCTCGGCCATGGTGCCGCTGACCAAGCGCCTGCGTTTCCTGGTGGCGATCCGTCCCGGCCTGACCACGCCGGCCTTCGCAGCCCGCTCGGCGGCGACGCTCGACCGGCTCTCGGATGGTCGCCTGCTCATCAATGTCGTCACCGGCGGCGATCCCGTGGAATTGAAGGGGGACGGCGTCTTCCTCGACCACAAGGAACGCTACGAGGTTACCGACGAATTCCTCGACATCTGGCGCGAGCTGCTGCAGGGCGGCAAGGTCACCCGCGAGGGCAAGCACCTGCGCATCGAGGATGGCGTGCTGCTCTATCCTCCCGTGAATCAGCCCTATCCGCCGCTTTATTTCGGTGGCTCGTCGGAGGCCGGCAACGAGGTCGCCGGCAAGCATGTCGACGTCTACCTGACTTGGGGCGAGCCGCCCCAGCAGGTGGCCGAGAAGATCGCCAATGCCAAGGCGGTTGCCGCCAAATACGGCCGCACGCTCTCTTTCGGCATCCGCCTGCATGTGATCGTGCGCGAGACCTCGGCGGAAGCCTGGCGTGCTGCGGACGCGTTGATCTCCAAGCTCGACGACGAGACCATCGCCACGGCCCAGAAGGTGTTCTCGCGCATGGATTCGGTGGGGCAGAGCCGCATGCGGGCTTTGCATGGCGGTTCGCGCGACAAGCTGGAGATCAGCCCCAATCTATGGGCCGGCGTCGGCCTGGTGCGCGGCGGGGCGGGCACGGCTCTGGTCGGCAATCCCGACGAGGTCGCCGAGCGCATGAAGGAATATATGGCGCTCGGCATCGACCGCTTCATCCTCTCCGGTTATCCGCATCTGGAGGAGTGCTATCGCTTCGCCGAGCTGGTCTTCCCCAAGCTTCCCTTGAAGAAGACCACCGGCAATGATCTCGGGCCCGCGCGCAATGCCGGCCCCTTCGGCGAGGTCATCGCCAATGTCGTGGCGCCTTCTCATCGCAAGACAGCAGCGGGATAGGTTCTTACCCTCCCCTGGAGGAGGAAGGTCGGACGAAGTCCGGGGTGGGGTGATTTCTTTGCAGGATAGAGCTGTTTCCATCATCATCGCGACCAGTGCCTCTTCACCCCACCCCGGCCTTTCAGGCCGACCCTCCCCCTCCAGGGGAGGGTAAAGAAGCCAAGTGATGTCCAAACCCATCCGTTTCAATGCCTTCGAGATGAATTGCGTGGCGCACCAGTCCCCCGGGCTGTGGCGCCATCCAAGGGATCGTTCGCGCTCCTATAACCGGCTCGATTATTGGCTCGACCTCGCCCGCATTCTGGAGCGGGGCCTGTTCGACGGGCTGTTCCTGGCTGACGTGCTGGGGGTCTACGATGTCTATGGCGGCAATGGCGCGGCGGCCCTGCAGCATGCCACGCAGATCCCGGTGAACGACCCCCTGCTGCTCGTGCCGGCCATGGCGGCAGTGACGCGGCATCTGGGTTTCGGCGTCACCGTCAATCTGAGCTATGAGCCGCCCTATGGTTTCGCGCGCCGCATGTCGACGCTCGACCATCTGACGGAAGGGCGTATCGGCTGGAACATCGTCACCGGCTATCTCGACAGCGCGGCTCGTGGTGCCGGCAAGGACAGGCAGACGGCGCATGACGATCGCTACGCCATCGCCGAGGACTATATGGCCGCGGTCTACAAGCTCTGGGAGGGAAGCTGGGCCGACGACGCCGTGGTCGCGGACGCTGAAGCCGGCGTCTTCACCGTACCCGAGCGGGTACGCAAGGTGCAGCATGACGGACCGCATTTCCGCATCGACGCCCTGCATCTGAGCGAACCTTCGCCGCAACGC
This sequence comes from Labrys sp. (in: a-proteobacteria), assembly GCF_047605565.1. NCBI lineage: Bacteria > Pseudomonadati > Pseudomonadota > Alphaproteobacteria > Hyphomicrobiales > Xanthobacteraceae > Labrys > Labrys sp. (in: a-proteobacteria). Next base: position 32,634 of record NZ_JASGFM010000016.1, on the reverse strand, counting down.
ACGCCCGTGCTCTACCAGGCCGGGACCTCGCCGGCGGGGCTGGGCTTTGCGGCGAGGCATGCCGAATGCGTCTTCATTTCCGGGCCGAGCCGCAAGGTGATCGCCAGCCGGGTGGCTGCCATCCGGCAGGCGGCCGCGCGGATTGGCCGCGATCCCGCCAGCATTCTGATCTTTACGCTGCTGACCGTGATCGTGGCGCCCTCGGATGAAGAGGCGAGGGCGAAGCTCGCCGATTATCGCCGTTATGCCGATCACGAGGGGGCTCTGACCCTGATGTCGGGCTGGACCGGTGTCGATTTCTCGCAGCTTGATCCCGATGCGATCGTCGAGCATGTCGAGAACGAGGCCGGCCGTTCGGCGCTCGAGAATATCACCCGCGCCGATCCCGATCGCCGCTGGACGGTACGCGAAGTCGCCGAGCATGTGGCGATCGGCGGCATCGGCCCGCTCGTTGTCGGCTCGCCCGCCAGAGTTGCCGACGAACTGGAAGCCTGGGTCGATGAAACGGGGATCGACGGCTTCAACCTCGCCTTTGCGGTGCGCCCGGAGACATTCCGCGATGTCGCCGATCTGCTGGTGCCGGAACTGCAGCGGCGGGGACGTTACAAGACGGCCTATGCCGAAGGCGCCCTACGCCAGAAGCTCTTCGGCGGCTCTGCGCGCCTGTCAGAAAGTCATACGGCAGCAGATTATCGCCAGCTTTGGCAGGCTTTAGAGACGGCATGAGTAGCAAATCAGCCCTTTTACGATTACCAGAGGGCGGAAGGGGAATTCCGAATCGCAGTCCGGGGGCCGCATGCTGACGAAAAAGGGCAAATATGGCCTCAAGGCAATGGTGCATCTGGCCGGCGCTGAGCCGGGCAAGCCTTGTCTTGTCTCCGATATCGCCGAACAGAACGGCATTCCCAAGAAGTTCCTCGATACGATTCTGGGTGAATTGAAGAATGCGGGCTTCCTGCATTCGAAGAAGGGCAAGGGTGGTGGCTATGTCCTGGGCCGGCCGGCAAGCGAGATCCGCGTCGGCCATATCGTGCGTGTGTTGGACGGCCCGCTCGCACCCATTCCCTGCGCCAGCCGAACGGCCTATCAGCGTTGTGACGACTGTTCCGACGAGAGCCAGTGCGCCGTGCGCCTGATGATGCTGGAAGTGCGCCAGGCCATTTCCACCGTGCTCGACAACCGCACCCTTGCCGAAATGCGGGCGCTGGCGGATCTCGACGACCTGACCCTGATGTACCACATCTGATCGATTGGCCGGCAACAGGGGCGTTTGCCTGCAATTCGCTGACCGGGACAGCTTGTCGGACGCACGTGTTTGATCTATCAAAATGGTAGATTAATTGAAGCGTGCAGCATGTCGACCAGCCCTTCCGTCTCCTCCAGGCATATCGTGGTCATCGGAGGCGGAGCGAGCGGGGTGCTGATGACGGCCCATCTCCTGCGTCATCACCATCCCGAACTGCGTGTGACGCTGGTGGAGAAGAGCCGGGAGCTTGGCGCCGGTATCGCCTACGGCACCAGCCATCCCGATCATCTCCTGAATGTGCGCGCTGCCAATATGGGCGCCTATCCTGACGATCCCGACCATTTCTGGCGCTGGGTCGGCGAGCACAGCAGCAGCCATTGTCCGGACGCGCAGTCCTTCGCGCCGCGGCGTCTCTATCGCGACTATCTCGCCGATCTGCTCTCGCCGCATCTCGTGCAGCGGCCCGGCAGCCGACGCCTCGCCATCGTGCAGGACGAGGCGGTGGGTTTTGCCGACACGGGGCAGGGCGTCGTTGTGCAACTGGGCGGAGGCGAGCGGCTACACGCCGACATCGCCATTCTCGCCACCGGCAATGAGGGCCCCAAGCTGCTGCCGGCTCCGTGGCGTTTCGACGGCTGGTTCGACGCAGGTCCGGCGGCCTTTTCCCCCGATGCCGATGTCGTCATCGTCGGGACCGGCCTCACCATGGCCGACCGGGTCCTGTCATTGCTGCATGCTGGGCATCGCGGCCGGATCACCGCGATTTCCAGGCGCGGCCTCAGCCCGCATGCACACAGGCCGGTGCAGCCGCTGCGCCTCGACGCCGCCGACATCCCCTATGGCACGGGCATCGTCTACCTGACGCGCTGGCTGCGCCGGCTCGTAGCCGAACACCAGAAGGCGGGGGGCGACTGGCGCGCCATCGTCGATGGGCTGCGTCCCTATACCCAACCTCTGTGGCGCAGCCTGTCGCAGGAGGCCCGCCGGCGTTTTCTGCGCCATGCCCGGGCCTGGTGGGACATCCATCGCCATCGCATGGCGCCGGACGCCGCGGCGCGGATCGAGGCCGCGCGCCAGACCGGACAACTCGCCATCGTGGCGGGGCGTGTTACCGGCTTCGATCCACAAGGCGGTCGCGTCGTGGTGCGCTATACTGCCCGTACCGGCGCGTCCGAAAGGCGGATCGATGCCGATGCCGTCTTCGAATGCCGCGGGCGTGCGGCCGACGTCACCGCCACCGAGAATCCGATTCTGCGCCAGTTGCTCGCCGAGGGCTTGGTATGGCCCGACAGGCTCGGCCTCGGGCTGGATGTCGGTCTCGACTGCGGTGTGCTGGGGGCCGATGGCGTGCCCTCGAATCGGCTCTTCGCCGTGGGGCCGATCACCTCAGGCACGTTCTGGGAGATCGTCGCCGTGCCGGATATCCGCCAGCAGGTCGCCAAGCTGGCGGGCAATCTGCTGACGGTGGCACCCTGAAAGGCTGTCGCTCGCCCATACGCCCTGAGGAGGCGTCCAGAAACAAGTGCTCCGTCATCCCCGGCTGAGCCGCTCGCGAGCAAAGCGAGTAGAGGGCGAAGGGAAGGGGATCCAGGGACCAGGAACTGCGCCTAATGAGCCCTGGATCCCCTTCCCTCGGCCTTCGGCCTCGCCGGGGATGACAACCAGTCGATACACGATTTTCTCAAGTCCTAAACGCTCAGAATCGCCTTGATCACGCCGGTCTCCGGCCTGGACCATTCCGGTATCAGGCCCGGCGCGTCGTCCAGGCTGCCCTCGTGGCTGGCAAGCGCCTGCAGGGGCACCTTGCCGTTCCGCATGGCCTGCAGCACGGTTTCGAAATCCTGCCGGACCGCATTGCGGCTGGCATAGAGTGTGGTTTCGCGCTTGTGGAATTCGGGATCGCTGAAGGCGATGTCCGCGCGCACCAGCGACAGCAGCACATAGGCGCCGCCATGGCCGACGAGATCGAACCCTTTCTGCATGGCGCCGGGGCTGCCGGTGGCGTCGATGACGCAATCGAAGAAATCGCCGCCCGTCGCCTGGCCGAGGCGGTCGCGGATATCGGCCGAAGCTTCGAAGACGGCATCCGCCCCCAATTCGTCCGCGCAGAAGGCGAGGCGGCGCGGATTCATGTCGACCACGCTGACATGAGCGCCGGCCACCTTGGAGAAGACGGCGGCGGCGATGCCGATGGGGCCTGCGCCGACGATGGCCACGCGCTGCCCCGGCCCGATGCCGCCGCGTGCCACGCCGTGGGCACCGATGGCCAGGAATTCCACCATGGCCGCCTGCCTCGCCGTAAGGCCATCGGCTGGAATGACGTTGGCTTCCGGCACGGCGATGAAGTCGCAGGCCCCGCCGTCACGATGCACGCCGAGGACTTCCAGGTGCTGGCAGCAATTGGTCTTGCCCATCCGGCAGGCGCGGCAGTGGCCGCAATAGATCGTCGGCATGATCGAGACGATCTGGCCGGTGCGCAGGGCCGATCCCGGCGGCGCGCTGACGACCTCGGCTCCGAGCTCATGTCCGATGACACGTGGATAGCTCAGATAGGGCTGGTTGCCGTGGAAGATGTGATAGTCGGTGCCGCAGACGCCGACATGGCGAATGCGCACCAGCACCTCGTTCCCGGCAGGGTGCGGCTCGTCGCGCCGGATGATGCTCAGCTTGCCGGGTTCGTCGCAGCTCAGGGCTCTCATTTCTGCCTCCAGGATTGGGCGGCGCCAAGGACGCCCTGGGCGGCGATCGCCCGATAGGCCGCCTGCAGATCGTCGACAAAGGCCGCATTGCGCGGCAGGTCTTCGCCGAAAATGGCGGAAAGGCCGAGAAAAGCCTCGACTACGGCCTGCGGCGCGGTGCTGCGCTGGTCGGGTCGGCCGGTCCAGGCTTCGAAGGTCGGATCGTTGAGGGGGAGAGGACGGCCCTGGTCGTCGCTGCCGCCGCAGGAACGGATCCAGGCGGCGACGGCGAAGACGAGCGGACCGCAGGGCAGGCGCTTGGCGAGGCAATCGCGTAAGGGCGACAGAATACGCTGCGGCAATTTCTGCGACGCGTCGGAGGCGATCTGCGCGGTGCGGTGATGCAGCGAGGTGTTCTCGTAGCGGGCGAGAAGCTGCCTCGTATAGGCGAAGGCCCGATCAGCCGGGATGGCGAGCGTCGGGATCGCACATTGCCAATAGCGTTCGATCAGGTCGCGGATGGTCGGATCGGCGATCGCCTGCGCCACGAAGTCGTGGCCGGCCAGCCGCCCTACTGCGGCGATAGTGGAATGGGTGCCGTTGAGCAGGCGCAGCTTCATATGCTCGAAGGGCTCGACATCGTCGGTGAACTCGACGCCGCTTTCCTCCAGCCGCGGCCGTCCGGCGGCAAAGCGATCCTCGATCACCCATTGGCTGAACGGCTCGCCCAGCACCGGCCAAGCGTCCTCGAGACCGAGCGAAGCGGAAATGGCCGCGCGATCGGCATCTGTCGTCGCCGGCACGATGCGGTCGACCATGGAGGAGGGGCAGGGGATCTCGTCGGCGATATAGGCCGCCAGATCCTTGTCCCGCAACGTTGCGAACTCGCCGAGCACGCGTTTCAGCGTCCGTCCGTTTTGCGGAAGATTGTCGCAGGACAGGACGGTGAAGGGGCGGCTGCCGTCGCGGCGGCGGCGTGCGATCGCTTCCACCAGGAAGCCGAGGGCCGAGCGGGGCGCCTGCGGATTGGCAAGATCATGCACGATGTCGGGATGGTCCTGCCTCAGGCCGCCGCTGCCGAGATCGACGGCATAGCCTTTTTCGGTGATGGTCAGCGTGACGATCCGGATGGCTGGATCGGCGAGCTGGTCCAGAAGCAGGGCGGGATTTTCGGGTGCGACGGTGACACCGAGCACCGAACCGATCACACGCAACTCTTCGCGGCCGCTGTCGCGTATGGCGAGAGTGTACAACCCGTCCTGGGGAGCAAGGGCGTCCCGCGTTTGCGTGCCGCGCAGCGAACTCCCGAGAATGGCCCAATCCGTCTCGCCGCGTGCCAGGCAATCATCGATGGCGACGGCCTGATGCGCCCGATGGAAGGCGCCGGTGCCCAGATGCACGATGCCGGGCCGGATGGCGGCCCGATCGTAGCGCGGCGTGGCGATGCCGGGTTTGAGGCGGGCGAGGGTCGTGGCGTTGAGACGCATCGGGCTACTCCGTAACATAGGGTCCGTACTCGTCCGGCAACTGGGCAAGCATGGTGAAGATCATGTCGAGATGTCGTTCCAGCCGATCGGCGGCCTCGTTCGTCCTGCCATCGTCGAGGGCATCGAGGACGGCCAGGTGCTCCTCCAGCACCAGGGGCAGACGGGATGGCGTGCCGAACAGCCGCACGAAGCGGGCGAGGCGGGCACGGACCTGCAGGATGGTCGGCCAGACGCCTTCGCGCTCGGCAAAACCGGCAAAGGCATAGTGGAAGCGCTCGTCCTGCTCGAAGAAGCGATCCTTGTCATCGGCGAGCATGGCCTGGCGCTGCGTTTCCACGATGGCGCGGGCCTCGGCGCTCTTGGCCGATGTCCAGCGGGCCGCCGCCTCGCGCAGCAGGGCCAGCTCCAGATGCTTGCGGATGAAATGGCTGTCGCGCACTTCGGCCAGGCGAATGGGAGAGACGAAGCTGCCCTGCTGGGGATAGACGTCGATCAGGCCGTCCTCGCTCAACCGTACCACCGCCGAACGCACTGGCGTGCGCGAGACGCCGAAATGGCGGCAGATGCGATTCTCACTGATCGAGGTGCCGGGCATCAGCCTCACCGTGATGATGGCCTGCTTCAGGGCCTCGTAGATCTGATCGCCCACCGGGTGCTTGCGATTGATGTCGACGGCAAAGCCCAGCCCGTCATCATCCGGCCCGGGCTGTTTGTTGGGCAAGGCAGACATCGGCCGGCTCCTTTAAAACCGTAATGATCGCAATGATATGGCGCTCCATCCTGAATCGGAATGGCATGCAGGAAAGGTGACGTTTGCGACCATCATCTCGCAAACACTGTTGCATATGTCGAGCTTGGATCCTAGTATCCATCTCTGTCAAGCGGGGCCGAACGATGTGAGGAGCGCCCGCGGCACGTCATGCCCAGAGGGAGGGAATTTCATGTTCGTTCGACGTCAGCTCTTTGCTTGCGCGGCTGTGGCTGCCCTGTTTGCCAGTACCCTGCCGGCCTTGGCCGCCGACGATACCAAGGTGGCGCTGGTGCCCGGCGGCCCGCATCCCTATTTCGCCGCCTGGGACCAGGCTGGCAAGGATGCGGCCAAGGATTTCGGCCTTGGCGCAGCCGACTACAAGGTTCCGCAGAAATGGGAGCTCAGCCAGCAGAACGAACTGCTCGAGAGCCTGGTCACGCAGGGCTACAATGCCTTCCTGATCTTCCCGGGCGATCCGGTCGGCTCGGTGGCCACCGCCAATGAACTGGCCGATACCGGCGCGCCGGTGATGGCGCTGGCCGGCTGTCTGAAGGATCCCTCCAAGGCGGCCTTCTGCCTCGGCACCGATACCGGCAATTCGGCCTATCTCGGCACCAAGGAATTGTTCAAGGCGATGGGCGGCAAGAAGCGTATCGCTCATTTCACCGGCTTCCTGGTCGACCCGAACACCCAGCTCCGCATCGATGCGGTGAAGAAGGCCGCCGAGGAAGAAGGCGGGCAGGTGGTGCAGGTCATCGCCGACATCGACGCGCCCGAGCCGGCGGAAGAGAAGATCAATGCCTATCTCGCCGCCCATGCCGGCGAGATCGACGGTATCGTCACCACGGCCTGGGTGCCGGCGGTGGTCGCCTCCAACGCCTTGCGCAAGATCGGTGACAAGCGCATCAAGATGGTCGGCATCGACCATGACGAGGTGGTGCTCAAGGCGATCAAGGACGGTTTCGTCAGCGGCACCATGCTGCAGAACCCCTATGGCCAGGGCTATATCGGTTCCTTCGCCGCCGACAAGCTGCGCAATGGCTGCACCGTGAAGGCCGATGCGCCCTGGAAGTCCAATGCGCTGACCAGCCACTTCATCGATTCGGGCACGGTCTTCGTCGATGCCTCAGGCGTCGACAATTACATCTCGGCCATGCAGGGCATCACCAAGACGCTGCTGGCGAGCTTCGAGAAGACCTATCTGACCTGCAAGTAAGCGGGCGGAGGACTGCCGCATTGTTTGACGGGTGTGCAGCCCCTCACCCTTACCCTCTCCCCGCAAAAGCGGGGCGAGGGGGACTTCGACGGCCTGTTTGTGCCGAAACGCAATCACCTGGCCCAACCGCCAAGCCAGATGAGAGCTTTGAGGATAAATCGCGACGCTTGCGCCTCCCTCGCCCCGCTCTTGCGGGAGAGGGGAAGGGTGAGGGGCAGCGCGACGAGACAAAAGAAGCTTCTATTCGCGATCGATCCCGCGAGCCGTGCCGATCTCGATCGCAACGAGATCGGGCGCCCGACTGCAACTCTCTTCCGATGGAGCTCGAGACCGCCGATGGCCGGTGACGAATCCCCAACCGCAACGCTCGCCCCGGCGACCGGCAAGCCGATGCAAAGCGGCACGGTGCGCTTCTACCTGACCAACGAGTTCGGCCTGCTGGTCCTGATCGTGGTCTTCGCCTGCCTGTTCGGCCTCGCCACCAAGGGCTTCTTCTCCCCCTTCAACCAGTTCACGCTGGGGCGCGTCGCCGCCGTCAACATCATGGTCGGCCTGTCCATGATGGTGGTGATCGTCACCGGCGGCCTGAACCTGGCTGTCGGTGCCATCGGCGTCTGCGCGGCCATGGCCTTCGGGGCCCTGGTGGAATTGGTGGGCCTGCCCTGGCCGGTTGCCGCCCTCGGCGCCATCGCCCTGGCGGCGGCGCTCGGCTGGATCAACGGTTTCGTGGTGGTGCGTTCCGGCCTACACAGCTTCATCATCACCCTGGCCAGCATGAGCATCTTCTTCGGAATGATGATCTATCTGACCAAGGCGCAATCCTTCCGCGGCATACCGGCGGACTTCTCCAATTTCGGGCGGCTGCGTTTGTTCGGCCTGGTCTCGCCGCTTCTCGTCGTCGCCCTTGTCGTGGCCGTGGCGCTCGGCGTGCTCTACCGCTTCACCGTTCTCGGCCGCGAGATGCTGGCGGCCGGCGCCCGGCCCGAGGCTGCCGAACTTTCAGGCGTGCGAGTCGGACGCATCTTCATCCTCTGCCACATGCTGTCGGGCGCGCTCGCCGCCATCACGGCCATGCTCGTTGTGGCGCGTACCGGGGCCGCCATTCCCTCGATGGCTGGACAGTTGGGGCAGGACTGGCTGCTGCCCGCCTTTCTCGGCCCGGTGCTCGGCGGCACGCTGCTCAGCGGCGGGCGGGTCTCGGTCAGCGGCACGGTGCTCGGTGCCATCCTGGTGACGATGCTCACCAACGGCCTGCTGCTCTTACAGATCGGTGAGTTCTGGGTGCAGGCGTGCCTCGGCTGCCTGTTGCTCACCGCCGTGCTGATCGACAAAGCGCGCCGTTCCTATCTCGCCCATCGGAGGATGGTGTGATGCCCCGTTTCATGCAGACAGACTGGTTCGGCCCCCTGGCCATCGCAGTGGTGGCCATCGCCCTCATTGGCAGCTTCAATCCGTCCTTCCTGTCGCCACTCAACATCCAGGTGCTGCTGCTCGCCATCACCGTGAACATGCTGATCGCCTTTTCGCAGATGATCATCATCGCTATCGGGCAGATGAACCTGGCGGTCGGGGCTATCGGGGGACTCGCCGCGATCTCCTTTGCCGGCATGATGCAGGTCTGGGGTTTGCCTGCGCCGCTGGCCGCCCTGCTGGCGGCGGGAATCGGCCTGCTGGCCGGCATCGTCAACGGGGCCTTCATCGCCGGCACCGGCATCTCGGCCTTCGTGATCACCCTGGCCACCCTGTCGGTGTTCAAGGGCATCAACCTCGCCATCACCAAGGCGCAGCCCTTCTATGGCGTGCCGCAGAGCGTCAAGGATTTCGGCAACACCACCGTCCTGGGACCTCTGCCCTGGCTGGTGATCCCCGCAGCCATCGTGTTCGCAGCGATGTGGTACCTGCTCAACCGCCTGCCGCTCGGGCGCTTCATCCTGGCCGTGGGCGGCAATGCCCATTCGGCCGAACTGTCGGGCATTTCGGTGTCGCGGACGGTGATATCGGCCCATGCCATTTCGGGCCTGCTGGCAGCCCTGGCCGGTATCGCGCTGGTGGCGCGGCTGGAGATCGGCCAGCCGACGATCGGTGACGACTGGCTGATCCTCTCCTTCGCCGCACCGGTGATCGGTGGTGCCGTGCTCGCGGGCGGTCACGTCTCCAGCTTTGCCACGCTGCTCGGCGTGATCATCGTTGCCATCATCACCCAGGCGCTCGTGCTCTTCCATATCGACCCCTTCCTGGTGCAGGTCGTTCTCGGCGCGCTGATCCTGTGGGCTGTCGGCATGAACCGCTGGCGCGAGATTCGCGTCAGCCGCGGCCTGAAGAGGATCTGAACATGGCGACAGAGACTTCGGCACCGGTTTTCCAGGCGCGCGGCGTCAGCAAGTTCTTCCCGGGCGTCAAGGCGCTGGAAGGCGTCTCGATCTCGCTGCGCCCCGGCTCGATCCATGCCTTGCTGGGCGAGAACGGTGCCGGCAAATCCACGCTGATCAAGCTGATCACCGGCGTGCTCAGGCCCGACGAGGGCGAACTGGTGGTCGATGGTGAGCCCGCACATTTCGCCTCGACCCGCGACGCCATCGCCAGGGGCATCGGCGTCGTGCATCAGGAACGCAACCTCATCCCGCGCTTTTCGGTGGGCGAGAACATCATGCTGGAGCGCCTGAGCGCCAGCCTGTTCAAGCCGATCGACTATGCCGCAGTGAATGCCGAGGCGCGGCGCTGGCTCGACGTGCTCGGGCTCGACCTCGACCCGGCAACGCCGGTCTCGCAGCTCAGCGTGGCCAAGATGCAGCTCGTCGAGATCGCCAAGGCGCTGTCACTGCGTTCGCGTGTGTTGCTGCTCGACGAGCCGACCGCCTCCCTGACGCCGCACGAGACCGTCGCCCTGTTCGCTCTCCTCAAGAAGCTCAGGGACGAGGGCGTCAGCATGCTCTTCGTCAGCCACAAGCTGGAGGAGGTGCAGGAGATCTGCGATCAGGTCACCGTGCTCCGCGACGGGCGCAATGCCTGCGACAGCCGCTCGATGGAAGGGCTCGGCCGCCAGGACCTGGTGCGCCTGATGATCGGGCGCAGCGAGCAGATCCCGGACTGGAAACCGCGCGACCATGCCAGGGCGGCGGCGGTGCTGCAGCTCGACAAGGTGGCGACACCCTTCGGCCATCGCGACATCGATCTCACCGTGCGTCGCGGCGAGATCGTCGGGCTCTATGGCCTGGTCGGGGCAGGGCGCACCGAGCTCGCCAAGTCGATCATGGGGCTGCAGCCGGCGACAGCGGGTACCATCCGGCTCGACGGCAAGCAGGTGACCATCACCAGTGTCGGCGAGGCGATCCACACCCACCGGCTCGGCTATGTCAGCGAGGATCGCAAGCAGGAGGGGCTCATCCTGCTGCATTCGGTACTGGACAATGCCGGCATCGCGATCTGGCGCAAGCTCGCCGGTTTCGGCGGCCTGCTCACCGATCGCACCGTGCGCAAGGCTATCGAGCCCTATATCCGCAAGCTGGAGGTGCGCACGCCTTCGCTGGGGCAGACCGTCGGCAATCTTTCCGGCGGCAACCAGCAGAAGATCAGCGTGGCCAAGTGGCTGGCCGCGGGGGTGCGGCTCCTGATCATCGACGAACCCTCGGTTGGAATCGACATCAAGACCAAGGCCTATCTGCATGAATTGATTCGCGAACTGTCGGATGCCGGCACCTCGATCCTGCTGATCACCTCCGATATGCCGGAGATGATCGCCTTGGCCGATCGGATCGTGGTGATGAACGGTTACCGGGTGGCGGGAGACCTGCACAACAGCCGCGACTACGGCGCCATGAGCGAAGGCATCATGAACCTGATCCATAAGATCGATGCGGCGTGAAGGCTGGTTTGCCATCGATGCCACCCGTCGGTGCCGATAGCTGGTAATATGTCCGCCGGCTCGCCGTCGCCACTCGTCGGACTTGGTTGATTGCCGCAACAAACTGGCGATAATGTCGGATGAATACGCGCCGGCTCTTCGGCGACGTCAGCCAGGAACCGGAGGAAACCCATGCGCGCCCTTGTCCTCGAACGCCAGCACGAATTGTCGCTGCGCGAGATCGATCTCCCGCTCGAGGTCGGCCCGACCGACGTGAAGATCGCGCTGCATACCGTCGGCGTCTGCGGTAGCGACGTGCACTATTACACCCATGGCCGTATCGGCAATTTCATCGTCAACGCACCGATGGTGCTGGGCCATGAAGCGGCCGGCACCGTGGTGGAGGTCGGCGCGAAGGTGACGACCCTCAAGGCCGGCGACCGCGTCTGCATGGAGCCGGGCATTCCCGACCTGAGCTCGCGGGCTTCCAAGCTCGGCATCTACAATGTCGATCCGTCCGTGGTGTTCTGGGCGACGCCGCCGGTGCATGGCGTGCTCACGCCCTTCACCGTGCATCCGGCCGCCTTCACCTACAAGCTGCCCGACAATGTCTCCTTCGCCGAGGGTGCGATGGTCGAGCCCTTCGCCGTCGGCATGCAGGCGGCGGCCCGCGCCCGCATCGCGCCCGGCGACGTCGGGGCGGTGATCGGCGCCGGCCCGATCGGCATCATGGTTGCCTTGGCCGCCCTGGCCGGCGGCTGCTCCAAGGTGCTGATCTCCGATTTCAGCAAGGAAAAGCTCGAGATTGCCGGCCGCTATGACGGCATCATCCCCGTCGACCTCACCAAGGAGACCTTCGCGGCCGCCATCGCGCGGGAGACCGACGAATGGGGGGCCGACGTGGTGTTCGAGGCGAGCGGCAGCGCCAAGGCCTATAATGGCATCTTCGACCTGGTGCGGCCCGGCGGCGCGCTTGTGCTTGTCGGCCTGCCGGTGGAGCCGGTTACTTTCGACGTCCCCGGCGCCATCGCCAAGGAAGTGCGCATCGAGACGGTGTTCCGCTATGCCAACATCTATGACCGCGCTCTGGCGCTGATCGGCTCGGGCAAGGTCGATCTCAAGCCGCTGATCACCGGCACCTATGCCTTCGAGGAATCCATCGCGGCCTTCGAGCGGGCCGCCAAGGCCCTGCCCACCGATGTCAAGCTTCAGATCCTGATGGAAGGTTGACGGGCGAAGGGCGGGGCTATTCGGCCTCGCCATATTCGTCGCTGCGATGCAGAAGGCGGCACCTCGCGGTGCCGCATTCCACGGCGAGGATGCGGTGGGAGGTGCCGCCGCAATTGGCCTGGAATACCGATGTGGAGTCTGAGCGATAGATCGAAGTGATCTTCGCTCCGAGGCAGTCATTGCGCGCCAATATGCCTGCCAGCGCGCCATCGCCGGCATCAGCCTCTGTCGAAACGAGGCCAGCCAGAATTCCGGCTATCAAGAGAACTCTGCGCATTCCGGGAACCTGTCGTGGTTTCGATGGCCCCCTTCCGGGGAAGGGGGCCGGTCGTATCCAGCGCTATTTCGCCTTCTCGATCTTGGTCACCGTCAGGCGCCCGTTGACGCGGTCGGCCTCGAAGGAGACCTTGTCGCCAGCCTTGACCGTCTTGAGCATGGCCGGATCGGTCACGGCGAAGACCATGGTCATGCCGTCCATGTCGAGATTCTTGATCGGGCCATGTTTGAGGGTGATCTTGCCCTGGGCCTCGTTGATCTTGGTGACTTCGCCGCTGACCGGGGCGGTTTGCGCCAGAGCGGTGGTGGCAAAGGTCGAAAGGGCGAGGGCGAAAAAGAGTTTGCGCATTAGAGAGCTCCTGTCTTGGTGGTGACGACGATGGTGCCGGTCATGCCGGCTTCGCGGTGGCCTGGGATCAGGCAGGAAAAGTCGAACTCGCCGACCTTGGTGAACTTCCAGACCATTTCGCCGGTTTTCTTGGGGCTGAGGCGCCGGGCATTGGGATCGTCATGCTCCATGTCCGGGTTTTTCTGCATTTCCGCGCCGTGCTTGAGGTTTTCGGCCAGGGTGGCCAGCACGATCTCATGGTCGATCTCGCCATTGTTGCGCAGGACGAATTTGATCTGCTCGCCCTGGCGCACTTCGATCTTGCTGGGGATGAACATCATCTTGCCGTCGCTCTCACGCATGGTGACGGCGATGGTGCGGGCCGGCTTCCTGGCATCGCCGGGCTCGCCATAGGCGCGCGTGCCGCCATGGCCGGCATCGGCCAAAGCCGGGCCGGACACCAGGGCCAGGGCAACGGTCGCAAACAGGATTTTCGAAAACATCCATGCTCCTTTCATTGAGGGTCAGTGCTGATCGTGGGTCGAACGCCGGCCGGGCTTGACCACCCGGACGTCGGCCGTGCTGCTGCGGCTCGCGGGAATGGAGGGGGCGTGGAAGGCGTTCTTCGACGCGCCGGTCCATTCATAGGAGACCGTGCCCTCCGGGTGCTTGAACCAGCCCGGATCCTTGTAGTCTCCGGAGGCCAGGCCCTGGCGGACCTTGACCACCGAGAACATGCCGCCCATCTCCACCGCGCCGAACTGGGCGAAGCCCGTCATCATCGGCAGGGTGTTGTCGGGCAACGGCATTTCCATCTCGCCCATGTCGGCCATGCCGGCGGATCCCATCGGCATGTAGTCGGGCACGAGCTTGCGGATCTTGGCCGCGACGCCCTTCTTGTCGACGCCGATATAGTTGCGGACGTCGTGGCCCATGGCATTCATGGTGTGGTGCGACTTGTGGCAATGGATGGCCCAGTCGCCCTCGGCATCGGCGGTGAAGTCGAAGGCGCGCATCTGCCCGACGGCGCAGTCGATGGTCACCTCCGGCCAGGCCGCCGCTTCCGGCACCCAGCCGCCATCCGTGCAGGAGACCTTGAAGTCATAGCCATGCATGTGGATGGGGTGGTTGGTCATGGTGAGGTTGCCGAAGCGCACCCTGACCTTGTCGCCCTTGCCGCAGACCAGCGGGTCGATGCCCGGAAAGGCCCGGCTGTTCCAGGTCCACAGATTGAAGTCCGTCATCTCCGCCACCTTGGGCACATAGGACCCCGGCTCGATGTCGTAGGCGTTGATGAGGAAGACGAAGTCGCGGTCGACGCGGCGGAAGGCCGGGTCGCGCGGGTGCACGACGAAGAAGCCCATCATGCCCATCGCCATCTGCACCATCTCGTCGGCATGCGGGTGGTACATGAAGGTGCCGCTCTTGCGCAGCTGGAACTCGTAGACGAAGGTCTTGCCGGGCTTGATGTGCGGCTGGGTCAGGCCGCCGACGCCATCCATGCCATTGGGCAGCAACTGGCCGTGCCAATGGATGGTGGTGTGCTCGGGCAGCTTGTTGGTGACGAAGATGCGCACCTTGTCGCCCTCGACCGCCTCGATGGTCGGGCCGGGGGACTGGCCGTTATAGCCCCACAGATGGGCGACCATGCCGGGGGCGATCTCGCGCACCACCGGCTCGGCGACGAGATGGAATTCCTTCCAGTCGCCATTCATGCGCCAGGGCAGCGTCCAGCCATTGAGGGTGACGACCGGGTTGTAGTCGACACCGCTGGTCGGCACGAGCGGGGGCTGCATGCCGGCCTCCTTCATGCTGGGCGCTTCGGGGATGGCGGCCGCCTGAGCACGGCCGGAGATGGCGCCAGCGCTGATCAAGGCTGCGGCGCCGAGGAGGGAACGGCGGGATACTGTCATGATGTCATCTCCCGTGATCAATGCGCTGCGCCGGCGGCAGGTGCGGCGGCCATGGCGGTTTCCCCGCCCGACGACGGGGCCGAGCCGCCGCCAACGAGGGCAGCCTGGAAATCCACGCCGGCGATGAGGAAGTCGCGTTGTGCGCCGATGGCGGCGACGCTGACGTCGAGGCTCTCGCGCGTGGTTGTAAGCAGGTCGAAGACGTCGATCAGCATGCCGCTATATTCGAGCACGGCCTGCTCATTGATTGTCTTGCGCAGCGGCAGGATGCGGGCGCGGTACTGGCGCCAGATGTCGTGCCGGCCGCGATAGGTGAGATAGGCCGCGCGCGTTTCCGAGCGCACGGTGACGGCCTTTTCCACCAGGCGGTTCACCGCCTGCATGTAGGTCTCGCGTGCACGCCGCACGCCGGTCTCGCCGAGATCGAACAGCGGGATCTGCACTTCGAGCTCGAAGCCGCGGGGATAGTCGCGCTTCTTCACGCCGTCCTCGCTGGCGCGGGTGTAATTGGCCAGGCCCGTGAGGTCGAGGAGGGAGACATAGCGGCTCGCTTGCGTCAGGCCGAGCTCGGCGGCCATGGCGTCGAGGTCGAGCCGGGCGGCGATCAGGTCGACACGCTTGCGGATGGCCTGCGCCTCGATCTCTGTCGAAGGCGGCAGCTTCCCAGGTGTATTCGGCAGGGTGCTGGGCAGTTTGGTGTCGGTCTCGTTGCCCCACAGGCCGAGCTGGCGAATCAGGGCTTCGCGCTCGGTGCCGGCCTGGAGCCTTGCCTCGGCGAGGCGGTTGGCGACTTCGGCATAGAAGGAGGCCGAGCGCGCCTGGTCGAGCTTGGTGGCGGCGCCGGTCTCGCCGAGCTTGCGCGAGAGATCACCGGCGGCCTCGGCCGAGAGCCGCGCCTTCTGCAAGAGGCCGACGGTCTGTCGGGCCGCGACCGCGCGATAGTAGGTCCGCCGCGTATCGGCGGCGAGGCGGAAGGTCGCCTCGATGGCCCGGTAGCGCGCCGCCTCGAACTGGGTCCTGGCGATGTCGCGGCGAGCGGGCAGGGTGAGCAAGGCCAGAAGGTTTGCCACCAGGCGGCGTTCGATGTCGAGTTCGCCGCCGGCTACCACGCGTTCGAGCTGGAAGGTCGGGCTCGGCGGCAGGCTCGCCGCGACATAGGCGGCCTCGGAGATTCCGAGCGTGTTGTACTCGGCCTGCAGACCACGATTGTTGAGAAGGGCGATCTGCACTGCGCTGTCGGCGGTCAGCGGCTTGGCGAGCAGGACAGCGACACGGGCCTTGGCCTGGGCTGCCTCGGCCGGCGAGGTGATCTTGACCGTGTCCTTGCCGAGTTCCGCAGCGACTCTCCCCTTGACGGGTGCCATGCCGCCGTCGGGCGTGAAGCTGGCACAGCCTGCCAGAGTGAAGGCGAGAGAAGTCAGCATCGCCAGCCTCTTCGGCCGCGCGATGGAGTGGGATGGAAACCGGGACATCATGGCTCCTTCCGTCGGGGAGCGACGCTGTCGTTCCGCTCCACCCAGGGTTTGGGATCGACTGGGCGGAAATCCACGGTCCCCGCGGTGACGGGCGTGTATCGCAGGCGCGGGACCGGTGAGGCGGGATTGGCGGGATCAGGGCCGACGGCGAGCCTGGGCGGCGGCGCACAAGCAGACAGGACGACGGCGAGAACCGTCGGGACGGCGATTTTCATGGAATTTCTCGGACAGCGGCGTCCGGGCTGCCGTCAAGGCAGCGGCCGGCACGCCGGTTCTGGGGACAAGGCGGAATGCAGGGCGTCAGGCGCCGTGCATCGCGACCGGTCGGCCGAGCCCGCGCAGATTCCGGCAATGCAGGGGCATCGACCGGAGGATGGAACGGGCGGAATCAGCCGACGGACGCTTCGGCTTGTCTCGGCGGTCTGTCGAGCAGCGACAGCATCGACATCGGCGAGTCCTGTTCCCTGATGGAGCGCTTGATGGCGATGGTAAAGGTGCGCGCATTCAGGAGGGGAGCATCGGTCTCCACCGCAACGTGGCAGGCGAAGGCGCAGCAGGTAGAGGCTGCTTCTCCGGCACTATTTTCATTGCCGCATGGCGCCGGCGGATGACAGGACATTCCTTCCACGGCGGCTTCATCGCCATGATGCGGCGTCTCGGCCTCCTTGCCGGCGGCATGGTGGCTCATGGCCTGGTCGCCGGCCATGCGCGTGCTCGCCATCGCCCAGCCCACCGTCGTCACTGCGAAAAGCAATGCGAGCACTAGGCACAGGAACGGGCGAAGCGGGCGAATCATGGGACCTTTGTATGAAGGTTCCCATGTGGGAAGGACAAGTTACCATTTGGGCGAATGATCGCGCAGATTGGCGCTGCGGGGCCGCAAGTAGTCGGCAGCCGTAGCAAAGATGGTCTTACGCAGGGCATTCTTGCACCTTTTCCGCTTCCCTGAACAAATGCGGCGCCAGTTTCAGTGCCGCAAAGACCCCCGGCAGGGCGATCAGAATGGCCAACGCGAACACGGCCAGCATGGCTTCCTGCAATTGCGGACCCGTGGTGGCGGAACCTGCGCCATTGGCGTTGGCCACGAAGCCGAGCACCGCGGCCCCGATGGCATAGGCGGCCGATTGCAGGGTGGGCAGCAGGGCCGAGGTGCGGTTGCGTTCCTCCGCCGGTGAGGCCTCCATCAGCCCCTGGCTGAGATAGCCCCAGCTCGCGCCGAAGCCCGCCCCGATCAGGACCTGGCCGCCGACGAGCAGTGCGATGTCGGCGCGCCAGAGCGCGACGATGATGGCGATGAGGCCCAGCACCAGGAACAGCGGGCCCAGACAGATCAGCCGGCGGCGGATCTGCTGCGAGCCTACGCTCGCCACCGCGATGGCGACCAGGCTCCAGAACACGGCCATTACCGCGTTGAGCGCGCCCGCCAGCGTGGCGCCGTAGCCCCAGAGATGCTGGATCAGGTAGACGAGATAGACCGAGGCCGCCGAATGGGCCATCGGCATCAGGAAGACGATCCACAGGCCGAGGCCGATGGGCTTGTCGAGCCGAAAGGCGTCCTTGGGGAAGAGCCGCGCCGGCGAACGCCGGTCGCTGTAGACGGCACCGACATAGAAAAGTGCGGCCAGCACCAGCAGCAGCATGGCGGTGCCGGTGCCGCCGGCCACGTCCGCGATCATCACCGCGGCCATGCCAGCCCCGATCGCACCGAGCTGGACGAGGGGAAGCGCTGCCGCCTCCTGTCGGGCTCCATGCGGCACTACTTTGAGGACCAGGACGATGAAGATCAGCGACAGCGGTACATTGACCAGGAAGGCGGCCCGCCAGGACACGGTCTCGCTGATGATGCCGGCGATGGCCGGGCCGCCGAAGGCCGCCGCTGCCCAGACCATCGCCTCGGCGCCGAACACCCTGGGTACCAGGCGCGAGGGAAAGATTTCCGGGATCAGGGCATAGCAGACCGCGGCGATCAGGCCTTCGCCGAAGCCCTGCAGGGCGCGTCCCACCAGCAGCACGGCCATGGCGGGAGCAAAGCCCGCAAGCAGGGTGCCGGCCGTGAACAGCAGAGCTGCCCCGATCAGTGCCGCCCGTGCGCCATGGCGACCCTTGGCCAGCGCCGCAATCGAGCCGCCGAGAATGGCAAAGATCAGATAGAGGCTGACAGACCAGGCGATCAGCGAGGCACCGCCAAGCTCGTCGATCGCCGAGGGTAGGGCGGTCGAGACCAGGAAGCTGTTGAAGGCGAACAGGGCAACGCCAAGGCAGAGCGTGGCTGTCGCGCCGGCATAACGGCCGACCGCGATCTCGCGCCAATGGGCTTGGGTTCCCGTCCCGACCTGCGTGTCCATCCTCGGCTCCAACTCGCAACATCCATCTCGAACAAGGTCCGATGTCACTTCGGCATCGCGACTTCGTCTGGCCTACAACCTCTACTTAAGTTAAGGTCAAGCGGTTTTTTGGGAGACGATCCATGGCTGAACTGAGCGTCGGCGACCTTGCTCATCGCAGCGGCGTGTCGGTGACGGCGCTGCATTTCTACGAGCGCAAGGGGCTGATCCGCAGCCGGCGCAGCCAGGGCAATCAGCGGCGTTACGACCGGGCTGTGCTGCGCCGCGTCGCCCTGATCAAGGTGGCGCAGGAGCTCGGCTTCTCGCTGGCGGAGATCCGGGCGCGCCTCGCCGAGCTTCCCGACAATCGTCCGCCCTCACGCAGCGATTGGGAAAGGCTCGCCACGCACTGGGCCGACGAGCTCGACCACCGCATCGCCCTGATGCAGAACCTGCGCAACGAGCTGACCGGCTGCATCGGCTGCGGCTGCCTGTCGATGGAGCGCTGCACCCTGCTCAACACCGACGACCGGCTCGCCGATGCGGGCAGCGGGCCGATCCGGCTGATGCAGGAGGCTGGAGAATGATGCGGCTCAGGCGGGAGCCTCGAACGGCAGGTTGATCTGCCAGGAGACGCCGAAACGGTCGGCGACCCAGCCGAACCGGCGGCTGAATCCATAGTCGTCGAGAGCCATGAAGACGGTGCCGTCCTGGGACAGGGCCGCGAAGAGGCGATCGAGGTCCTCATTCGTTTCGCAGTCGATGAAGAACGAAAAGGACGGCGTGAAGGTGAAATTGTGCTGCACGGGGCTGTCGATGCACATTACGCTCTGGCCGGCGATGCTGAAGCGTGCCTTCTTGATCGAGCCCGGCAGCCCCATCTCGCCGGCGCCATAACGCTCGACGTCGAGGATCTCGCCGTCGGGAAACAGGGAAACATAGAGGTTCATGGCGGCATCCGCCTGGCCTTGTCCCTGGAACATCAGGAAAGGCTGGACCGTCAGTTTCATCGGCATTTCCTCCAGAAAGGGCGGTCGTCATCCCAGCGCCTGTTCGGCATCGGCCGGCACTTCCTTCCACGATGACGTGGCGAGAATGTGGGCCGGTTACCTCTCCGCGCTTCGGGCGTGGGAGCCGCAGAGAATCGGGGTAAGGCAGCGTGAAGCGCAAGAGCTCGCATCGGGCAGGCGTGCAATCGGGACGGATGGCAATGGATGTCGTTGTGATCAGGCAGGGCGGCGAGGCGGACAAGCCGGCGTTGAAGGCAATCCTCAGGGATACATTCGACAGCACCTGGCGGCCCAACATCACGCCGGCTGCCGTCGAGCGCTATCTGACCTCCGGTGTCGCCGACCGCTTCATCGACGAGCATGGGCTGGAGTGCCTGGTTGCCGAGATCGACGGCGAGGTGGTGGGCTTCATACGCTGGGAAGGCGATTTCATCGATGCGCTGCATGTTCATTCCCGTCACGCCCGTAAGGGACTCGGACAGCGGCTGATGGATGGAGCGGAGGTCGCGATTGCGGCGGCCGGCTTTGCACAGGTGCGCCTCGAAACCGATACCTTCAACCAGGCAGGCCAGGCCTTCTACCGCTCGCGCGGCTATCGCGAGGCCGGGCGCTATCCCGACGAGGAATGGCAGAGCGGGCTGACCACCATTCTCTTCGTCAAGCCTTGAGGCTTCACTGCAGGCGGCGCGCGATGATCGATTGCGCCAGCATGAACAGCGAGACGATGGCGAGGTAATAGATCAAGGCGGCGCAATACCATTCGACGAAGCGGAAGGAGGCGGCGATAGCATCGTTCACCACCGCCATGATCTCGCGCAGCGAAATGACATAGGCGAGCGAGGTCACCTTCAGGAGGTTGATGAACTCGTTGACCAAAGCGGGCAGCGAGACACGCAGGGCTTGCGGCAGGATCACCAGGCGGAAGGCTTGCAGCCGCGTGAGGCCGAGAGCCGTCGCCGCTTCGCCCTGTCCCGCACCGATCGAGCGCAGAGCTCCCTTCATGATCTCCGCCATATAGGCGGCAGTGACCAGAGTGAAGGAGATTGCGGCCGCCACGAAGGGCGTGAACCAGCCGGCCTTGAGCAGAAAGGGCATCAACTGCGGCGAGCCGTTCCACACCAGGAGCAGCACCAGGATGAGCGGGGCGGCGCGGAACACCCAGACATAGAATTGCGCCGAGCCATTGCGTATCGCCTTGCGTGAATTCAGGCACAGCGCCAGCGGCAGGCAGACGAAGAACGAGACGGCGAAGACGATGACGGACAGGACCAGGGCGATGGCCGCGCCCTGCAGCATGGCCGGGTTGGTCAGTGCCGTCAGGAGGAGGGCCGGATCGAAGGACATGTCGACGCTGCCGCTTCCGGCTACTTGTCGTAGTCGACGTCGAAGACAGCAGACTTGAGGCCGTATTTCTGGGCGAGAGCGGTGAAGAAGCCGTCATCGCGCAGCTTCCTCAGGGCGTCGCGCACCACTGCCTGGTCGCCGTCCTTGCGACGCATATAGATGCCGTAGGTGAAGTCGGACTGCCAAGTATAGGCGATTTGGAGCGTGTCCCTGGCGTCGGCGACCCGGAACGCGCCCTCGGCCTCCTCGGTCAGCGTCGCATCGACCCGACCCACCATCACCTGCTGGTAGGCGGCCTGCTGGGTCGGGTAATTGTGGATAGTGACTGGGGCCTTGCCGGCGGCTTCGAGCGTCTTGTTGAGGGGATCCAGGCGCTCTTCCTTGTAATAGGTGCCAGCCTCCAGCGCGACATTGAGGCCGCTGAGATCGTCCGGCTTGCCGATGGCACCGTTTCCGGCCTTGGTCACCAGCACGGTGGCCGATTTCATGTAACGCACGCCGTCATAGGTCTTGCGGCGCTCGTCATTGACATAGATGCCGCTGATGATCAGGCCGCAGCGTCCCGAGCCGAGCGTCGGCAGGAGGCCCGAAAAGTCGGTGACGGTGTAGGTCGTGCTGGCGCCCCAGGCCTTGGCCAATGCCTCGGCGATCTCGACGTCGATGCCGACAGGCGTCAGGTCACCGGGCGAGCGCTTGTAGGTCAAGGGTGGAAACGCTGCGGTAGTGCAAATATTGAGCGATCCGTCCGAGACGAAGCTCGGCTGCTCTGCGAGTGCCGCAGTACTGGCGAGCGTCGCCAGCGCGACCATGGTCACGAATTTTGCTGTCATGACTGGTTCCCCTGGAGCAAAGGCGTGTTCATGGCTGAACGCCGGCACGCTCCGACTCATGTTTCGACGTGTCTTTGTGATTCTTGGCGGCTCCGTCACGCCGCAAAGCGCTTCAGGTTCCCAGGGTGTCCGTTGCCTGGATGCGTCCGATGATCCCGCCATAGGCTTGTGTGTCGAAGGCCGGGAGAATGAGCGGATCGACATGCCCGTCGCGACGCGCGGTGAGCACATATTGCATCATCGCCTCAACGCTCGGCATCTCGAAGACCTGGACGAAGTCGTAGGCGCCGAGCACGGCGTAGAAGGCGATGGAACGGCCGCCGAGCGCGGCGACACGCTCCTCGCTGAGCTGCCGCCGCCCGGCGCTGTCGGCAAGCTCGGCCAGCCCCTTGGCTGTCAGGCGCATCAGGGAAATGTAGCGCTGGGGTGCGCCGCGATCCGGCATCACGCGCCGGCCCTCGGCAGCTTGGCGAGGCCGGCCAGCACCGCGGCCGAATTCGTCAGGGCGCCGAAGATGCCGTTCTCCACCGTCACCATGTGCAGCGCCGCCTCATGGGCGCGCTGGTCGCCGCTGGCGCAGGCATCGGCGATGGTCAGGCACTGGAAGTTGCGGTCGCAGGCCTCGCGCAAGGTGGTGTGGACGCACACATCGGTGGTGCAGCCCGAAAAGAGCAGATGGGTGATGCCCTGGGCCCGCAGCACGTGCTCGAAATCAGTATAGGTGAAGGCGCCGTTGCAAGTCTTGTCGACGATGATGTCCTCGGGGCGCACCTCGATGTCGGAGACGATCTCGAAGCCCGGGCCCGAGCGCAGCAGAACCTGCGTGCCGTCGAGGCCGGCGCGGCTGCGACGCCATTTTTCGTAAGGGGTCATGTCCGCCATGTCACCGCGATAGCCCTGGCGGGTGTGGATGATGCGGATGCCGGCGGCGCGGGCGGCGTCGATCAACTGGTTGACCGTCGGCAGGATGGCCCGAAGCGGGCTGGGATCATAACCCTGCCTGGCGAAATAGCCGGTCGGCGAAAGGAAGTCCTCCTGCAGGTCGATGACAACAAGCGCCGTGCTGCGCGGATCGAGCCGGCCATCATAGGGATAATCGAATGGTGTTGCCTTGATCATCGGGGTGCTCCCTTTCGCCTTCCTGGATAGCACCCGAAATCGTTCTCAAAAAACGATTTGTTTTAACCAAAATTGTTCTATTAAATTCATCAATTATCCTGCGAGGCACCGTGGCCCGGCCCCTGGTCTATCTGCAATATCTTCCGGCCTTCGAGGCGACGGCCCGGCTGGCCAGCCTTCGCCGGGCGGCGGAGGAGCTCAATCTCAGCCCGAGCGCGGTCTCGCTGCAACTCAAGAAGCTCGGCGAAGCGACGGGGATCGTCCTGTTCGAAAGGGCAGGGCGCAACATTGCGCTGACGCCGGCTGGCCGCGATTTTGCCCAGGCAGTCGCCGTCAGCCTTGGCCAGCTCGATGCGGCGGCGCGCGACTGCCGCAGCCGGGGCGCAGCAACCCCACAGCAGAGCCTGGCACTGTCCCTGCCGACTGCGCTCGGGGTCGCCTGGCTGAGTGCGGTGGCGGTGGAGTTTGCGGAAAACCGCAACATCGCCAACCTGGCCATCAACGAGGCGATAACCGCCGCCGAGGTGGATTGGCAGGCCAGCGATGTCGCCATCGTTTATGATAATCCACCTTTTCCAGGACGGTATTGGCGCCTGCTCAGCGAGGTGCGGCTGCGGACAGTATGCGCCCCGACCCTGTTTCCGAGGCTTGACCTGCAGCACCGCGAGCGCAAGCTCAACGGTATCACGCTGCTGCACGAGGATCGCGGCGAGGAATGGGCGCGTTGGGGAGTGGCGGCGCGGGTCAATCTGCAAGGCAGCGCCAGCGTGCGCGTGGCTTCGGTGGCGCAGGCGGTTGCCTCCGCCGTGCAGGGGCAGGGGCTGGCGCTGGTCTCGGACGTGCTCACGCGCAATTTGCTGCGCGAGGGCCGGTTGATCCAGCCCTTCGCCACCTCGATCAACGCCGCGGCGGCCTACTATATCCTCTGCCCCGTCGACCGGGCGGAGGAGCCGCTCCTGCAGGCGCTGATGGAGCGGCTTGTCGAGCGCGTCGGGTCGTAAGAGCCGGGGCGGCTACATGCGGGAGAGCAGGAGGATCCGGCGGCCCCTGGCATCGAGGAGCAGCAGCTTGTTGCGGGCGGCATCGATGCGCCAGCTGCGGGCGGCCTGCAGGGCTTTGAGAAACTTGCCTTCCTGGTCCATGATGGCGGGAGGGCAGGCCATCTGGGTGCTGACGATCTGCCCGAAGCGGATGCGCGAGCCCTTGATCACGGCACTACCGCCCATGCCGTTGCAGCCGCCGCGGCCGGAGACTTTGCCGTCGGCGGCGATTTCGAGCACGCTTTGGGCGTTGTCGACCACGCCGCGGCCATTGATGTCCTCGGCCAGCCAACGTCCGCTCGGACCGGTCGGGCCGGCTTCGGCCTCCTGCCCCACACGATCGACCTGGATGTCACCATTCACCGGCTCGCCCGCGGTGACGGCATGGTGGGTGGTGTTGAGAAACCAGAGCCGGCCATTGACGCTGATGCGCGCCTCCATGGCATAGCGGCCCGACGGTTTGAGCACCCTGTCGTCATAGCGCAGGCGATAGGGAATGGGCACCTGCCTGCCGGATCGAAACGATGTCCGCGCCAGCGTTCGGGCCGGGGCATCTGCCAGGGAGACGTCGACGAGCTTGACTTCGACCACAGCCGTAGGAGGCAAGGCGATGCGCTCGCGATAGCTGACCGTACCGGCGAGGGTGCGCTGCCTTGCGAACGCCTCGCTTGCGGGAAGCATCAGGCCGACCAGGGCGCAGGCTATAGCGAGAGGCCGCCAGCGATTGATCATCGGGTATCACTCCTTCAAAGGCGAGGGGCACAGCACAGGCCAGACCACGGATTTCTCTGGCCAGCCTACCAGCTTGACGCGCCGTTCACACCCTTGGCGGGAATGGGAAGACCCGGCTTAGCTATGAAGCCCCGGTGCCTCATGCCCGGTGCGGGCGACATATTCGGTGTAGCCGCCGCCATATTGATGGATGCCCTCTGGCGTCAGTTCCAGCACGCGGTTGGAGAGCGCTGCGAGGAAGCGCCGGTCATGCGAGACGAACAGCATCGAGCCCTCATATTGCGACAGGGCCGCGATGAGCATCTCCTTGGTGGCCAGATCGAGATGGTTGGTGGGCTCGTCCAGCACCAGGAAGTTCGGCGGATCATAGAGCATCTTGGCCATCACCAGCCGGGCCTTTTCACCACCTGACAGGAAGCGGCATTTCTTCTCGATGTCATCGCCCGAAAAGCCGAAGCAGCCGGCGAGAGTCCGCAGCGAGCCCTGGCCCGCCTGGGGAAAAGCATCCTCCAGTGTCTCGTAGATGCTGCGATCGCCGTCGAGCAGGTCCATGGCATGCTGGGCGAAATAGCCCATCTTGACGCTGCCGCCCTGGACGACCGTGCCCTTGTCGGGGTCGGCAGTGCCGGCGACGAGCTTGAGCAGGGTCGACTTGCCGGCGCCGTTGATGCCCATCACGCACCAGCGCTCCTTGCGGCGGACCTGGAAGGTGAGGCCCTCATAGATGCTGCGATCGCCATAAGCCTTGTGGACTTCCTTCAGGCTGACCACGTCGTCGCCCGAGCGGGGCGCGGGCTGGAACTCGAAGGCGATGCTCTGGCGGCGACGCGGCGGCTCGATCTTGTCGATCTTCTCCAGCTTCTTCACCCGGCTCTGCACCTGCGCTGCATGGGAGGCGCGGGCCTTGAAGCGCTCGATGAACTTGATTTCCTTGGCCAGCATGGCCTGCTGGCGTTCGAACTGGGCCTGCTGCTGCTTTTCGTTGAGGGCGCGCTGCTGCTCGTAGAATTCGTAGTCGCCCGAATAGCTGGTCAGCGTGCCGCCGTCGATTTCCACCACCTTGGAGACGATGCGGTTCATGAACTCGCGATCATGCGAGGTCATCAGGAGGGCGCCTTCATAACCCTTGAGGAACTCTTCCAGCCAGATCAGGCTCTCGATGTCGAGATGGTTGCTCGGCTCGTCGAGCAGCATCGCGTCGGGGCGCATCAACAGGATGCGGGCCAGCGCCACACGCATCTTCCAGCCGCCGGAGAGAGCCCCGACATCGCCGTCCATCATGGCTTCGCTAAAGCTGAGACCGGCCAGCACCTCGCGGGCACGCCCTTCGAGCGCATAGCCGCCCAGTTCCTCGAAGCGCCCTTGCACCTCGCCATAGCGCTCGATGATCGCGTCCATGTTGTCGGCCTGGTCCGGATCGGCCATCGCGGCTTCGAGTTCCTTCAACTCGGCCGCGACTTCGCTGACCGGCCCTGCGCCGTTCATCACCTCGGCGACCGCGCTGTGGCCGGCCATCTCACCGACATCCTGGTCGAAATAGCCGATGGTCACGCCGCGATCGACCGAGACGCGGCCTTCATCGGTCTCCTCCTCACCGGTGATCATGCGAAACAGCGTGGACTTGCCGGCGCCGTTGGGGCCGACGAGCCCGACCTTCTCGCCCTTCTGCAGGGTGGCCGAAGCCTCGATGAAGAGAATCTGGTTGCCGTTCTGCTTGGAGATGTTTTCGAGGCGGATCATGATGCGGTGCGGTCAATGAATAGGGAACCGCGCTCTTACGCGATGCCGGGATTTTGAGGAAGCCTCCAATGTCCGGAGAAGGAAGGACAGATCAGTCATTCCTCGCAGGCATGGAACGGCACTTAAGCTCATGCCCACAAATAACTGACAATGTGAAGGAAAGAAGAGAATGGCGCGCCCGAAAGGATTCGAACCTCTGACCCTCAGATTCGTAGTCTGATGCTCTATCCAGCTGAGCTACGGGCGCGCTGGGAAGCGACCGGCGCTTCCATGGGCGGTCTGATAACCAAGCGAAGCGGGGGATGCAAGCCCCCCTCGCGCTTTTTTTCACATTATCGAAATAAACCCTCGCCCTGCTCGTCGATCAGCTGCTTGCCCTTGGTCAGGGAAAACTGCACGGCATCGTCCAAACTGGCGAAACGATCGGCCCGAATGAACTTGTGGCTCTTGAGTTCGCCACCGATCTCTTTTTCCACATAGCCGCAGGTCTGGTACTGGCCTCCCTCCTTGTAGGGGGCCGGACGCACGGTGAATCCGTTGTATTCCTCGCCGTCGCCCTTGGGGGCGGGCTCACCATCCGATTCGCGTTTGCCTCCGAACAGAGAGGAGAGGGATTTAAGGAAGGAGGCCACGGCAAAGTCCCAGTCTGATTGATCAAGGCCCGCACGATAGCCGCATTGACGCCTGTCGCCAATGGGCGCATGTTCCGCCCGGTTGTGGGAGGACGAGCTTTCGCGCAGGGGCTGCGGGGATTTGCTCCAGCCGGCGTGCTTCACTAGAATTTGCCGGCCGCTACGAGATGCGGCAGCGATTCCTGGGACACAGACATGAACAAGCTCATTCTCGCCAGCATGATCGTGATGGGTGGGTTCTATGCTGGGACAGGTACGGGACAGGCGGCCTCCCGCCCTCAAGGCGAGCGCTACGCCGACAATGCCAGGCTCGAATGCATCCTGCCCTGGTACCGCTTCTTTGGTGCCTGCGACGAAGCAATCCAGGATCCGCCCGATGGCAAGAACGGGCATGCCTGGGAGTATCGCAGCCACCGACATCGCGGCTGGCGTCGCTAAAGCCTTACGCCGTAAACAGGATTCCGGTTCTCAGCGAGGACGGCCCGCCGGTGGGAATCCTCGAAGCTGGCCTCGATGCCAAGCCCGGGGGCGCCTCTTCGGAGCACGGGGGCGCATTTTTTTCCGCATCGCTCTTCATCCAGTGGCCTTGAAATTGCCGCGGGAAGACCAAAATCTAGGAACCCCACAAGACGGCGGGGAGCCGCGGGGATTTCATTTTCAGTTTTGCCGGACAAGGGAGCCGGCATCGGGATTGTCGACGGACCCGGCAGACGGGCGCGTCGGTATGCCTGGTGCCGATTTTCGCTAACTTATTGATTTTTCACCAGGGTCCATAAAGGGGCAGCGATGCGTGAAGGTAAGATGATACTAGATAGTTTGCATGGCCGCGATGCCCTCATCGGCACCCTGCTGGCCTTGGGACTCTCGACGGCGGCGATCGCCCAGAATGCACCGCCACCCCCGGTTTCCGTCGCCAAGCCGGTGGTGAAGGACGTCGTCGAATATGACGATTTCATCGGCCGCTTCGAAGCGGTAGACCGCGTGGACGTCCGGGCTCGGGTCTCGGGCTATGTCGACAAGATCCATTTCATCGACGGTGCCATCGTCAAGGCGGGAGATCCGCTCTTCACCATCGACCAGCGCCCCTATCAGGCCGCCCTCGAGGAGGCGCAGGCTGGCGTCGAGGCAGCCAAGGCGCGGGTGGATTTCGCCGCGGGCGACGTCAGCCGGGCCGAGAATCTGCGTAAGTCCGGCAACATCACCGGCCAGATCTACGACGAGCGTACCCAGACCCTTGCGACGGCCAAGGCCGACCTCAACCGGGCGCAGGCAACCTTGAACCGCGCCAAGCTCGACCTGCAATTCACCGAGATCAAGGCACCGATCGGTGGCCGCATGTCTCGCCGGCTGGTCTCGCTCGGCAATCTCGTCAACGCAAACGAGACCGTTCTCACCAATGTGGTGTCGATGGATCCGATCAATTTCTATTTCGACGTCGACGAGCGCTCCTATCTCGCCTACCAGAAGCTCTCGACCGGGTCGTTGCGCGTCTCCAGCGACGGCAATCTCAACGAGGTCCTGGTCGCCACCTCCAACGAGCGCGAGCCCATCCACAAGGGCCATATGGACTTCACTGACAACCGCCTGGACGCCGCCAGCGGCACCATGCGGGCCCGCGCCGTGTTCGAGAACAAGGACCTGGCTCTGGTGCCCGGCCTGTTCGGCCGCATCCGCATTCTCGGTTCCGACAAATACAAGGGCGTGCTGGTGCCCGAGGACGCGCTCGGTTCCGACCAGGATCGGCGTGTCGTCTATGTCGTCGGTGCCGACAACACGATTGCGCTGAAGCCGGTGCGTGTCGGCTCGCGCGTGGACGGCTACCGCGTGATCCGCGAAGGGCTGAAGGGTGACGAGACCATCGTCGTCAATGGGCTGATGCGGGTGAGACCGGGTATCAAGGTCGATCCCAAGCTGACGACCTTGCCGGCGACCGCCGTCGCAGCCGCCAACTGAGAGAGCGGTCATGCGGTTTGCCCATTTCTTCGTCGACCGGCCGATCTTTGCTTCGGTTTTGGCGGTCGTGATCACCCTTGTCGGCGCCATCGCCTTTCTCGGTCTGCCGGTTGCGCAATATCCCGAGATCGCACCACCCACCATCGTGGTGCGCGCCAGCTATCCCGGCGCCAATGCCCAGACCGTTGCTGCCACGGTGGCGACGCCTTTGGAGCAGCAGATCAACGGCGTGGAGAACATGCTCTACATGTCCTCCTATGCCTCCAACGATGGCTCGATGTCGCTGACCATCACCTTCAAGCTCGGTACGGATCTCGATACCGCGCAGGTGCTGGTGCAGAACCGGGTGGCCATCGCGACGCCCCGTTTGCCCGACGATGTCAGGCGCCTCGGCGTCACCACGCTGAAGTCCTCGCCCGACCTGATGATGGTCATCCACATGTTCTCGCCGGATGATCGCTATGATCAGCTCTACGTCTCCAACTACGCCCGCAACAATGTACGCGACGACCTCCTGCGTCTCGATGGCGTCGGCGATCTCACCATCTTCGGCGAGCGCCAGTACAGCCTGCGCGTCTGGCTCGATCCGGACAAGCTGGCCAGCTATGGCCTGACCTCGTCCGACGTGGTCAAGGCGATCCAGGCCCAGAACGTCCAGGTTTCCAGCGGCGCCATCGGCCAGGAGCCGACCAGTTCGGGCGGGGCCTTCCAGGTTACCATCAACACGCAGGGGCGCTTCCAGGACGTCGCCCAGTTCCGGCGCGTGATCGTGCGCTCGACCCCGGACGGACAACTCGTCCGGGTCCAGGACGTGGCGCGCGTCGAACTCGGCGCCCAGGATTACGTCACCAATTCCTATCTCAATGGCAAGCCGGCGGTAGCGTTGGCGATCTTCCAGCGCCCGAACACCAATGCGCTGCAGGCCGCCGACGAAATCATCAAGAAGATGGAGGAGCTCAAGCAGTCGTTCCCGCCCGGCATCGCCTATTCGATCGTCTACAATCCCACCCAGTTCATCGCGGAATCGGTCAATGCCGTCTACCACACCCTCGGCGAGGCCGTGGTGCTGGTGGTGGTGGTGATCATCATCTTCCTGCAGAGCTGGCGCACGGCGCTCATCCCGGTGATCGCCATTCCGATCTCGCTGATCGGCACCTGTGCGATCATGGCCATCTTCGGCTTTTCGCTCAATACGCTGACCCTGTTCGGCATGGTGCTGGCGATCGGTATCGTGGTCGACGACGCCATCGTGGTGGTGGAGAATGTCGAGCGCAACATCAGCCTGGGCATGTCGCCGCGCGATGCGGCGCATGAAACCATGGACGAGGTCGGCACGGCGGTGATCGCCATCGCCCTGGTGCTGGGCGCGGTCTTCATTCCCACCGCCTTCATTCCTGGGATATCGGGCCAGTTCTATCGGCAGTTCGCGCTGACGATCGCGGTCTCGACTTTCCTTTCCGCCTTTGTCTCGCTCACACTGTCGCCGGCGCTTGCCGCGATCCTGCTCAAGCCGCACAGCCATGAGCCGCCGCGCAATCCCCTGACGAGGCTCGGCAAGAGCTTGGCCGGTGGCTTCAACCGCGGCTTCGACGGCCTGTCCAATGGCTATGCCTCCAGCGTCAATCGTGTCGTCAGGCGCAAGCTCGTCATGTGGCCGATCTATGCGGGGCTGCTGGCCGGTACGGTCTGGGCGGTGCAGAAGGTGCCGCAAGGCTTCATCCCGACGCTCGACCAGGGCTATGCCATCGTGGTGGTGCAGCTGCCGGACGGTGCCGCGCTTTCGCGCACCGATGTCGTCACCCGGCGGGTCTCGGAAATCGCGCGGGCAACGCCCGGTGCGCAGGATGCCGTCGCCTTTGCCGGCTTCTCTGGCGCGACCTTCACCAATGCCACCAATTCGGCTGCGATCTTCGTGCCGTTCAAGCCTTTCGAAGAGCGTCTCAAGGAAGGGCTGACGGCCGACAAGATCATCAAGGACCTGTTCGGCCGCATGCAGGTGATCGAGGAGGCCTTCATCATCGCCATCCCGCCGCCCCCGGTGCGTGGTATCGGCAATGCCGGCGGCTTCAAGCTGCAGGTGCAGGAGCGGTTGGGCTCGGACATCCAGCGCATCCTTGCTTCGACCTATGAGATGATGGGCAAGGCGCGCCAGAATCCGAAGCTGTCGGGCGTGTTCACCACCTTCTCGGCCAACTCGCCGCAGCTCTTCCTCAATATCGACCGGCAGAAGGCCGAGATCCTGAACGTGCCGATCACCAACATCTTCGACACGCTGCAGCAGAATCTCGGCACGGCCTATGTCAATGACTTCAATGCGTTCGGGCGCGTCTACCAGGTGCAGGCGCAGGCCGACCAGCGCTTCCGCAACGATCCCGAACAGATCGGGGGCCTGCGCGTACGCTCGGCGTCGGGGGCCCTGGTGCCGCTCGGCACGCTGGTGGAGGTGAAGGAGGTCTCCGGCCCGCAGTTGATCCAGCGCTACAACATGTACCCGTCCGTGCCACTACAGGGCAATGCCGGCCCGGGCGTCTCCACGGCCCAGGCCCTGGACGAGATGGAGGCCCTGGCCAAGGCAACCTTGCCGCAGGGCACCAGCTTCCAATGGACGGACCTGGCCTTCCAGGAGCGGGCGACCGGCAATACCGCGATCTTCATCTTCGCCCTGTCGGTGCTGTTCGTCTTCCTGGTGCTGGCCGCCCAGTATGAAAGCTGGTCGCTGCCGCTCGCCATCATCCTGATCGTGCCGATGGCCGTGCTCTCGGCGCTGCTCGGCGTGATGGCGCGGGGCATGGACAACAACATCCTCACCCAGATCGGCCTGATCGTGCTGGTGGGCCTGGCCGCCAAGAACGCCATCCTGATCGTGGAGTTCGCGCGCGAGGCCGAGGCGCGGGATGGCAAGAGCCCGATCGAAGCGGTGGTGGAGGCCTGCCGCCTGCGCCTGCGCCCGATCCTGATGACGGCCTTCGCCTTCATCCTGGGCGTGGTGCCGCTGCTGATCGCTACAGGCCCCGGCGCCGAAATGCGCCAGGCTCTCGGCACCGCCGTGTTCTTCGGCATGCTGGGCGTCACCTTCTTCGGCCTGTTCCTGACGCCGGTGTTCTACGTCACCATGCGCCTGATCGCGCCCGGCAGGAAGAAGAAGGAGGTCAAGCCGGCGGAGGTTGCACCGGCTGCGGAGTAGCGCCTCTTCGGAGCGCGGACTTCCAGTCCGCTCTTGGAAGCAACATCCTACGAAAAAGGGCGCGACCGGTGAGGTTCGCGCCCTTTCTTGTTGTGCTCTCTGCTTCCAAGAGCGGATATCGCGACATGCTTGCATGTCGCTGAGAAGTCCGCGCTCCGAGGAATCAGTTGTCGAGGAAGCTCCTCAGCTTGCGCGAGCGGCTCGGATGCTTGAGCTTGCGCAGGGCCTTGGCCTCGATCTGGCGGATACGTTCGCGCGTCACCGAGAACTGCTGGCCGACTTCCT
>NZ_JASGFM010000015.1:0-143069 GCF_047605565.1 Labrys sp. (in: a-proteobacteria) | reverse complement strand
GCGCGGCTTGCCGCGATCCCAGATCTTCACCGGCGGAATGCGCAGGCATTCGGCATAGATCTCGGTGGCGTTGGGGTTGTAGCCGGCCGGAACGGGGCCACCGATATCGGTGAGGTGGCCCTTGCACACGGTCCAGTAGACCAGTTCGCCCCGATAGAACACCGGCTTGTACATGCAGGTGTCGATGGCGTGGCTGCCACCGAAGGCGGGATCGTTGTGCAGGAAGAGATCGCCCTCATGGATGTCGTCGCCGAAGAATTTGGCGACTGCCTTCATGGCCGGGATCAGCGAGCCCAGATGGATGGGAATGTCCTGGCCCTGCAGGATCATCTCCGGGCGGGCATTGAAGAGCGCCGTCGAATAGTCATGCGCCAGGTTGAAGACGGAGGAGCGCGCCGTCTTCTCCAGCGCCAGCGTCATTTCGCGCTGGGTGGTCTCCAGGACCCCACGCACCACCGACAGCGTGATCGGATCTACTTTTGCTCGCTCGGTCGACATCCATCCTCCCCAGAGCAAAGCGCGTTCAGGCGTGAACGCTTGCTTGCTCGCACTCTTTGGTTCCAAGCCAATCCCGCGGATTGGCTGAAGCGTCTTTGCGGTTCTTGGCGATGCCGCCAAAATCGCGAAACGCTCCGGCCAGCCGCCGGCAAGGCGTGAGAAGAGTTCCTTCTCCGCATGATCCCCTGCAGCGGCGTCTGCGCACCGTCGTCACCATCAGCCAATCAGGTTTGGCGGCGGCCGTCTTTGCAGGGAGAGAGCAATGGTTTGACGCTGAGTGCACAATCGGCCGGACGGCGGGGCCGGGCGATTGCCAACCTCGCCTCTCGCGCCTAGTCTCGGCAGCCGTTCTGCGGAGCCGTCATGAAGACTTCCGTCACCACGAGCGCGACCCGTACCATGGACCGGAGCCGGCACTGGCACCAGGCCATCGCCGGAGCCTATTTTCCGCTCGATCTGACGTTCCGCCATCCCGATCATTTCTTCGGCGATCTCACCATCTGGCAGTTCGGCGACGTGTCGATCTCCCGGCTGTCTTCGGACGGACTGCAATATCTGCGCCTGCCGCATCATTTCCGCAGTGCCCGCAAGGAAGAGTTCCTGGTGACCGTGCCGACCCGCTCCCAGGTCAATTTTTCCCAATGCGGCAGCGAGGTGCGCTGTTCGCCCGGCGGTTTCTTCCTCGAACGCAGCCACGAGCCCTATGAATTCAGCCATGCCGATCCGGCGGATCTCTGGGTGCTGAAGGTGGCGTCCCAACCATTGTCGGAGCGCATCCGCAGTCCCGACCGGCTGTGCTCATTGCAATTCGATGCGGCCAATGGCGCCGGCGGCCTGTTCGCCGACATGCTGCATCTCCTGCCCCAGCGCTTCGAGGCGCTGGACGAAGAGGCCCGCAACGCCGTGGGGCGCCAGCTCATCGACCTCCTGGTGCTGGCCGTCAAGGCGGATGAGCGCATCCTGACATCGGGCAGTTCGACGGTGCGCGAGGCCCATCTCGCCCGGATCGAGGCCTATATCCGGGGTCATCTCAACGATTGGCGCCTCGATCCCGAGATGATCGCACGGGCCTGCGGGGTTTCCATCCGTTATCTGCATGATCTGTTCCGCGACACCGACCAGACGGTGGCGGGCTGGATCCGGGATCAAAGGCTGGCGGCCTGCCGCGCCGCGCTCGAAAATCCCGCTAATGGTCAGACCGCTGCCGAGATCGCCTATCAATGGGGTTTCACCGACCAGGCCCAGTTTTCGCGGAGCTTCAGGGCGCGTTTCGGCCTGCCGCCCGGTGAATATCGCCGGTTGAACCGCCACATTGGCACGCCAGAAGTGCCGCCGGACATGTCCGGCACCGCTTAGCCGGAACACGCCATCCGATTTCTGCCCCCTTGCTGGTTTATAAGCGCGACTCCGCCTGTTCTTCCGATGTTGAACACAGGAGGCCGCCGTGCCGATCAACCGGATTTTGGCGGATGGCCTGGTTTTCGTTTTCCTGGCGTCCGCGACCGCCTTGCTCCTCGATCAACCGAGCGATGCAGAGGCAACTGCCGCCATGCGGGCAATACCCGCGCTGGCCGCCAAGCAGCAACAGACTGCCCATATCAACACTTGTGTGCCGGCCGTCGGTCGTCCGGGCGTCACCTGCACAGCCATGGTGAAGGACGTGCCCCAGGCGCAGGCGAACCAGATCCGTATCTATTTTGCCCGTGGCCCGGACAGCGCCTGGGTCGCCGAGATCATGCACTGAAGCTGGGATAACGCGCGCCTGGGCGTTTGCTCCAGGGCAATAGTATTATCTGCGATTGCGATGATGCACGCCCAATGTCTCACCAAATCACGACTATAGTGCTAAGCGGAAGCACTTTTTTGCTGCCGGCTTGTTGGCGGCAGCGGACACAGGCTGCCGCAATCCTCTACGCCGGGGAGTAGATAGCGCAGGCAGCAGACTTTCCGTCGACGCACAGGCTGCCCCTGTTCCAGGGGATAGCATATCGCTCCGCAGATCGGATTGGGCCGGCCGTCGCCGCCGCAGCGCCGCCGCAGCAAGACGCGGCCTTCCTCCAGGGCGGCGGGGCAGGGAGCCCCCACCTCCAGCGCCTGCTGCAACGTCCACTCGAAAATGGCAGCGGCATTGGTCCACAGCAGGCGCTTGGACACGCCGAATTGTCCGGCGAAACTGTGGATCAGCGGTTCGACATGTCCCTCGAACAAGCGCGAAAAGCGTTCGGTGGCACTGCCGGGATGCGGCTTGCCGTCATCGGGAATAACCAGCGCCGCCGTACGCCCGCTTTCGTGCGGAACGATGCCGATCGCATCGAGATCCACGGGCAGTTCCCGGTCGAGCAGCAGGATTGCAGCCGTCGCTGGGATGACTAGCGCTCCGAAATGCCATTGCGTCCACATCGAGACGAGGGCGTTGCGGTCGCCACCTGGATAGGTGCCGGCAAATCGAGACATCAGTTCTTCCGCCACGCCCTTTTCGAGCAGTCGACGACCGGCAATGGCGCCGCCATGTGTGCCCGGGAGCGCCAAGGTCTCCTTGTACCAGTGGAGATTTCCGGTAAAGCAGGGCGCGAGGGATGCGATCATTGGCCGGATGGAACTCCGGCCAGCGCCTCCCGCTGGCCCTTTCGGATATCGGACCGTGCAGCGACGCGATGGCTGAGCATCGCGGCGATCGGCGCGGCGGCCAAAGCGAGCAACGCCGCCAGGCCGAAATAGAGCCCATAGCCCCAATGCTGGGCAATCCAGCCCGATCCCATGCCGCCGGCCATGCTGACCAATGCGTCCATGCATTGCAGCAGCGTGAAGTCGATCCCGGCCTGACGTGGATCCGAGACCGCCATGAACTGGGCATAGAGCGCGACGAAGCCCAGTGCCATGATGCCGGACGAACTCGCCAGGGCGAGGACGAGCAGGAGGGGCTGGCCGACATCACCCTTCCAGGCGGCGTAGGCCAGGCCCGACAGTGCCAGGGCCTGCAGGACGAGAGCCAGCGCCAAGACGACCCGCGCACTCCACAGCCGCACGAGGGCACCACCGATCAGGGCGCAGACGAAGCCGACGGCCATGCCGCCAACGCCATTGACGATGCCGAGCGAGGTGAGGTCGAGGCCACTATCGATCAGGAAGGGACCCTGCATGCTGACACCCCATTTCTGGGCGATCACATTGACCGCTGCCAATGCCAGGCCCAGATGCATGTCCTTGCGCCGCAGCGCCTGGCGCAAGGAAGGCCGATGGTCCCGCCCGGGCGAGGGCGGCGCCGGAGAGATCACGAAGAGCAGGCCGAGCACGATCAGCAGGGCCGCCATGGCAAAGCAGGCGACACCCCAGCCACATTGGGCGACCAGCACCAGGAAGAGCCCCGACCCGATCGCCGACCCCAGATAGGCGCCTCCGACTTGCGCCGCATTGCCCCAGCCATGATGGCGCTCGGACAGGGTTTCCACCGCATGTCCGTCGCAGGCGATGTCGCTGGTCGAGGTGGCGAAGGCGATCAGCAGCAGCACGGCGAGCAGGGGCATGAAGCCGGTCGGCCCGATCAGCCCTGACAGGATGAGGCCGACGGCCGATATCAGGCCCCCGACCAGCACGATCGAGCGGGAGCGGCTATGCCCCGTGGGCGGCAACCGATAGCGCTCCACCGCCGGGGCCCAGAGGAACTTGAAGGCCCAGGGCAGCACGGCCAGATAGAGCAGGCCGATCTGGTCGAGCGGCAGGTTGCGCTCGCGCAGCACGCTCGGCAGGGCGATAAAGGTCAGCCCGCCAATGATGCTCTGGCCGACATAGAGGCCGCCGACACCGAGCACGACCGCAAGCGGGGAAGACAATGCGCGCCTTGCCGACCTGCCCGGCTTGATGTCGTTCACCAGCGATAGCGCAGGCTGGCGATGACCTTGCGTCCCTCATCGAAATAGCAATAGCCGACCGTGCAGACCTGCTTGACCTCGTTGAGCAGATTGGTGGCACTGACCTGCACGCGCATGCCCGCCAGCTTGGGATTGATGTTCTCGAGATCGTAGCGGACCGAGGCGTCGACGAAGGTGCGCGGCTTGTTTTCGAGTATCGCGCGATTGAGATTGTCGCCCAGGCTCGAGCCGACATAGCGTACGCCGCCGCCAATGCCGAGACCGGTGGCAGGCCCCTCCTGGAAGGCATAGTCGAGCCAGAGCGAGGCCATGTGATAGGGCACGCTCGAGAGCCGGTTCCCCTCCGTATCGGGCGTGAGCTTGAGGATGCGGGCATCGTTGTAGGAATACGAAGCCTGGACGCTCAGCCCGTTGGTCAGCGAGGCCACACCCTCGATCTCGACGCCGCGCGAGCGCACGTCGAGCTGGACCTGCTTGTTGAGACCATCGACGACCTCATAGACCACGGCGTTGTTCTGGCGCATGTCGAAAACGGCGGCGCGCAGCGAGGCGTTCATGTTGGGAATATCGTATTTGACGCCGATTTCCGTCTGTTCACCAGTAGTGGGTGTGGCCACGCTGCCATTGAGCACCGTCCCCGGATTGGGCGTAAAGGAGGTGCCATAGGCAACATAGGGGGCGAGGCCGAAATCGGTGACATAGCTCAAGGCCGCCCGGCCGGTGAACTTGGTGTCGCGGCTCTTGCTTTGCGTCATGCCGCTGCCGACGGTGCCCGTGCTGAAGCGACTGTAAAGCCAGTCATGCCGGCCGCCGAGGGTCAGGCGCCAGTTCTGCCATTTGACCTGGTCCTGGATGTAGATGCCGGTCATCGCCAGTGTCTGCTTGGACTGGGTGGTGAGCGGCGGGTCGACCCCGAGCGGCACCCCGCCATATCCTTCCCCTGAGCGGTAGTGCAGGTAGCTGGTATCCAGGCCCGTCAGCAGCGTGTGTTCGACCGGGCCGGTGGCAAAGTGGCTTTCCAGGCTGGTATCGCTGGCGAAGCCGGCGGTGCTCTCGCGTGTCAGGCCAGAGCCGAAATAGTAGTATTCCTGGTTGGTGCCGAGCTGCGAATAGCGGGCATTCTGGCGCAGGATCAGCGCGTCGCTGAATTTGTGCTCGAACTCGTAGCCGACGCGCCCCTGCTGCTGGCGAAAGTCGTTGTAGCGCCGGTCGCCCACGAACTGCCTGGTGGCACCGGTCGACTTGTCGGTGACATTGCCCTGGCCGTCGACATAGGGCGCATAGGTGTTGAGATAGGCCTGGGTGCCGCCGACGGTGGAATCCATGTATTCGCCGAGCACCGTGAGCTTGGTCTTGTCGTTCGGCTTCCAGGTGATAGCCGGCGCGATGAAGACCCGGTCGTCCCGGCCGGCGCTGATTTCGGCGCTCGCATTGCGAATGACGCCAGTCAGCCGATAGAACACGGTGTTCTCGGCATCGAGAGGCCCGGACAGGTCGAAATTGCCCTGGAGCCGGCCGAAGGACCCTGTCTGCAATTCGATCTCGCGGAACGGCGTCTCGGTTGGGCGCTTGGAGATGATGTCGACGATACCGCCCGTGCTGCTGGCGCCGTAGATGGAGGCGGCGGGGCCGCGCAGGATGGAGATTGCCTCCACCCCGTAAGGTTCGAGCCGGAACAGACCATTCGGGCTGTTGAGTTGCCTGAGCCCGTCGCGGAACACGCCGGTGTTGGTCATGTCGATGCCGCGGATCATGAACCCGTCATAGCGGGAGTCGAAGCCGTACATGCCCACAACGGCGCCAGGGGTGTAGGCGATCGCCTCGAGCAGATTTTGCGGCTTGCGCTCCTCGAGCTGGGGTTGCGTCACGGTGGAGACGGACTGCGGTACCTCCAGCAGGGGGGTATCGGTCTTGGTGGCACTCCGGCCGGACGTCGCGACATAGCCGGTGGTGTTGATCACGCCCGGTATTCCGCCGCGGCCCTTGCCCTCGACCACCACCGGATCGAGCTCGATCGGTGCAGCGCCGTTGGATTGTGCGTGGACGGCACCGGGCGCCAGGACAAGTGACACGGATGCCAGGAGGAGGGATTTGAGATTCACGGGCCCCAAGCTTTCTTTAGAAAAAGTCGACCCCGCCTAACAATATCTGTTAACTCAAGTCAACGAGCGCATATTTTAATTATTCTAATTTTAAATTAATCGATATGAGTTTCAAAAATATTCAAATTTTAATTCTAATTATTACTATATTACACTGAAGAAATAAAACCAAAATAATCTTTAAATTTGAAATAACGAAGAACCGTATATTATATATGTAATTTTATCTCATTTATCAGAGGACATTAACGGGGTAAGGGCTGGGGGGATGTTCCCGGTATCAGGAGCTACGGCTGGCATCGCCGCACACGGATCTGACGAGGAGGGCATCGGGACAATGGGGTCCTCGAGCCAGGTCGACGGCACTGGAAGCCTTCGATGTGCCCAGCTATCACACGGACCCCTGAACGAAGCCTCGCCGGA
This sequence comes from Labrys sp. (in: a-proteobacteria), assembly GCF_047605565.1. Taxonomy (NCBI): domain Bacteria; kingdom Pseudomonadati; phylum Pseudomonadota; class Alphaproteobacteria; order Hyphomicrobiales; family Xanthobacteraceae; genus Labrys; species Labrys sp. (in: a-proteobacteria). Next base: position 136,177 of record NZ_JASGFM010000015.1, on the reverse strand, counting down.
ACGTGTCGCATCCGTCAGGCATGCATGGGGCGCCTTCCTTCGCAAAAGCATGTTTTGGAAGTAAGTCATTCATTATGAAGCGATTAATGTTTTTCCGGCATATCTTGCCACATGTACGCATCGATAGCGAATGACGAGCATGATCAAAGGTCGCAAGGGGCAATTTTGCTCCCGCCGCGTTGCCTGACTCGGCCGATGATCGCCGGAGCGAATCCGGGAATCCGTCGCTTCGAATGAGGGCGTCGCCAGGAGATCGCTCGGGTGGGGGATGAATCATGTATGGCGTCGGCGCCAGCGTCCGTTGGTCCGGCATGCTTCCATTTGCGGATCTGACCTTACTTATCGTGGATTTCGATGTAACCTTCCCTACGGATTTCGTCGTACGGTCGAGCCATATTACCATGCTCGACGTGCTGATCGTTGCAAGACTGAGATGATGCGGCTATTTCCATGAAGCAAGTGACTATCCGTGCACGTATAATGCTGAGTTTCGGCATTATCCTCCTGGTCGTTTTGGCGATCGGACTGTTTGCCTATTGGCAGCTCAAGTCGATCGACGACCACGTCACCAGCCTCAAGTCGGACTCCGTGGCCGGGCTACGACAGGCCGCTTTCGTCAAGGACGGGCTTTTTCAAGACTATCTTGCCTTCGTCATGTCGCGCGAGGCGACAGCCAAGCCCTTGACCGAAGATCAGCTTGCCGATGGCCGAACCAAGATGGTTCAGCTTTTCAAGGGCTATGAGGATACGATCATTGCGGACGCCGATCGGCAGCTCTTCTCGCGCTTCAAGGACTCGGTCGATTCTTATCAGAGCTTGAAGGAGGGCTTTCTCAAACAGGCCGGTGAGAATGGGGAGGCCAGGGCCTCTGCCGCTTCGGGCGTCGACGCAGCCTTCAACACGGCCTTCAAGAACCTTACCGACGTGATCGCGTTCAACCAGCAACGCGCCTTCGCCATGCCGGACATTGTCGGCAACGAGATCCTGTCCCTGCTGAGCGCCATGATAGTGGCCTTCGCATTGGCCTTGGTGGTCGCCGCCGTCGCGGGCTTTTCGCTGCTGCGCGCCATCACCAGGCCCCTGCTGCAGTTGAAGACATTGATGGACACCATGCGCAAGGGTGACTTCACCCAGCGCATGCAGATCGTTCGACAGGACGAGTTGGGCGATCTAGGCGAAGGCTATAACCGCATGGCCGACGAAGTGATGGAACTCGTCGGCCAGGTCCAGCGCTCGGGCATCCGCGTCAGCACCTCGATGACCGAGATTGCGGCGACGTCCAAGCAGCAGCAAGCCACGGCTTCGGAGGTCGCCGCGACCACCACGGAGATCGGGGCGACCTCGCGCGAGATCGCTGCAACCTCCAGGGAACTGGTCCGGACGATGTCCGACGTCGTGACGGTCTCCGAGCATACCGCCAATCTGGCGTCCGGGGGCAAGGTCGAGCTGGCCCATATGGAAGACACGATGAACCAGGTGATGGGCGCCGCCAGCTCCATCACCGCCAAGCTCGCCGTGCTGAACGAAAAGGCCAGCGACATCAACCAGGTGGTCACGGCGATTACCAAAGTGGCCGACCAGACCAATCTGTTGTCGCTCAACGCCGCGATCGAAGCGGAAAAGGCCGGTGAATACGGGCGTGGCTTTGCTGTAGTGTCCTCGGAAATTCGGCGCCTGGCCGACCAGACCGCCGTCGCCACCTACGACATCGAGCAGATGGTCAAGGAGATCCAGTCCGCCGTATCGGCCAGCGTCATGGGCATGGACAAGTTCTCGGAGGAAGTGCGGCGCGGCCTCCAGGATGTCCATGAGATCGGTGCCAAGCTTTCCGAAATCATCACGCAAGTGCAGGCGCTGACACCGCGCTATGAATCCGTCAGCGAAGGCATGCAGGCGCAGGCGACGGGTGCCGAGCAGATCAGCGAGGCGCTCATCCAGCTGACCGAAGCGACGCAGCAGACAGTGGAATCCCTGCGCCAGTCCAGTTCGGCCATCGATGAACTCAACCATGTTGCCAGCAATCTGAGCGGGAGCATCGCACGCTTCAAGCTCGAGATGGCCTGAGGCAATAAGCGGTTTGCGGCAGGACGGAATTCGTCGCAATCGCAACGGCGCGCGGAAACAAGAAGTTGGAGCTGCCATGCGCTTTCGCCAAAGCGCACCTTGCTCCAGGAACGACGGAACCGAGAATGCTCTTCCTCTACTTCCGGATCGGCGATGAAGGCTTTGCGATGGCGATCGAGCGGATCGTCGAAGTCGTGCCGTTGACGGAATTGAAGAAGGTGCGTGGGGCGCCGGACGCGGTGGCCGGCTCCTTCGAATATCGCGGCCGCTTCGTACCGGTCATCGATCTGTGTACCCTCGAACTCGGCCGCTCGGCGCGCCGGCGCCTGAGCACCCGCATCATCGTCATGCGCCACCCCCAGGACGATACAGTGTTGCTGGGCCTGATCGCAGAAAAAGCCACGGAGATGCTGCGGCTGGATCCGGCGGAATTCGCCCCTTTCGCCCCGGGTCCGCATGGCCTGGTTCAGCGTGTGGAACTGGAAGACCTGCTTCCTGTCGCGCTTCTGGCGGCCATTCGCGGCCAGCCGGTCACCAGCCAATGAGCGACCCGCGCTTCGAACAATTCCTTGGACGCGCCATCGGGCTGAACGCGGCCTCGATTGGGTCGTCGGCGATCGAGCGCGCCGTGGCGGCGCGCTGCAAGGCATGCAAGCTCGGCGACATCCAGGCCTATTGGGAACTGCTGCAGAATTCCGATGAGGAAGTGCAGGAGTTGATCGAGGCGGTCATCGTTCCCGAAACCTGGTTCTTTCGCGATGCGCAGGCCTTTGCAGCCCTGGCACGGCTGGTGATGCGCGGCCTCCCCCAAGCGGATGCCATTCGCCCCTTGCGGCTCCTCAGCCTGCCTTGTTCGAGCGGAGAGGAACCCTATACGATCGCCATGGCGCTGCTCGACGCGGGCCTGACTGCCGAGCAATTCCGCATCGATGCCATCGATCTCAGCGCTCGTTCGCTCGCTCTTGCCAGGCAGGGCGTCTATGGCCGCAACTCGTTCCGGGGGCAAAACCTGGCTTTCCGCGACCGCTATTTTGACGCTACGAAGGATGGGCATAGGCTTCGGGACGCCGTTCGTGCTCCCGTGGAATTCAGCCAGGGCAATATCGTCGCCCCGAATTTCCATGCCGATCCGGCAGGCTACGATTTCGTCTTTTGTCGCAACCTGCTGATCTATTTCGATGCCGCAACGCAAAAGCATGTCATCGGCGTGATCCGACGCTTGCTCGCGCCTGATGGCATTGCCTTTGTCGGCCATTCGGAGGCAGGGCTGATGGGAGCCAATGGCTTCACCTCGGCCAAGATTCCGATGGCGTTCGCCTTTCACAGGGAAAGTGCCAAGCCGGGAGTCACCCAAGCCCGGCCGGTGCCATCGCCGCCCATACACCGGCCGCGGCGGGAACCGCCGCCATTGCCGAAGTCAAGGCCCGTTCTGCCTCAATCCCCTCGGCACGAGGAGAAGAGGGAAGCAGCGCTGCCAAATCTCGAGGAACTGCGCCTCCTGGCGGATCGGGGGCGGCTGCAGGAGGCCGCACTGGGATGCGAAGCGCTGATCCGTCGGGACGGCGCAACCCCCGATGCTCTCGCGCTGCTGGGCTTGATCAGCGATGCCTCCAACGATCTTGGCGCGGCGGAGCGCTATTACCGCAAGGCCCTCTATCTGGATCCCGCCAATGCCGAGGCGCTCGGCCATCTCGCCCTCCTGCTCAAGAAACAGGGCGACCATGGCGGTGCCAAATTGCTTGATGAGCGCCTGCGGCGTCTGGACAAACGGAGAGTGCGATGACGAGCCTGGCCTTCGACGCCCCCTCTGCGGCGATTGACAATTGCTGGCAACGGATCGGCGTACGGGGCGACAAATCGTGCCCCGAACTTCGGCGTCATGCGCATTGCCACAATTGCGAGGTGTTTTCACGAGCGGCCTCTCAACTGCTCGATCGCGACATTCCCGAGGGAGGGGAAGCCGCCGTTACACCGGCCGGAGCGGGCATAATCGCGCGTTCGTCGCATTCCCAATCGGTGCTGGTCTTCCGCCTGGGCAGCGAATGGTTCGCTCTGCCCACATTGGTGCTGGACGAGGTGACCGGCCTGCGCCCCATTCATTCGCTGCCACACCGGCGCAATCCCGCGCTGCTCGGCCTGGTCAATGTGCGGGGTGAACTGGTGATTTGCGTCTCGATCGCCCAGTTGCTCATCGGCGCGGAACAGAATTCGCCGCAGGGTCGGCTGATCGTCGCGCACCACGCCGGTTCGCGCTTTGCCTTTCCGGTCGACGAGGTTCAGTACACCCATCTCTATACGGAGGCGGATCTGAAGCCGGTACCAGCAACCGTGGCCCAGTCGAGCTCCGGCTTCACCCGGGGATTGCTGTCCTGGCGCGACAGGAGTGTCGGCCGGCTCGATGAGCATGCACTGTTTGAGGCTCTCGGTCGAGGATTGGCACGATGACCCAGGATCTCAGCCAATTCTCCATGCGAGACCTGTTCCGCATCGAAGCGGAAGGACAGGCCGAAGCCCTGACGACGGCCTTGCTGACGCTCGACAAGGACCCGATGCGGGCCGATCAGATCGAGGCCTGCATGCGAGCTGCGCACTCTCTCAAGGGGGCTGCCCGCATCGTCGAGATCCATGCCGCCGTGACCATTGCACACGCAATGGAAGATCTTTTCGTCCTGGCCCAGCAGCACGGTGCGCGACTGGATCATGACCGCATCGACGTGCTCCTGCGCGGCGTCGACCTGCTCCTGTCTTTTGCCAGATCGCCGGATCTCGAAAGTGGCTCGCGCGACGAGGCCTGGCAGGCCGAAGCCGACCAGTTCGTGCTGGAGCTCAACCAGCCACCGCACGCAGGCCCGCAAACGCCCGAGCCGGCGCCGGTATCCGAGCCCGCCCCCATGCCCGTGCCGGCAACCGACGACGCGGCCTCCGCATCGACCGACCGCGCCTTGCGGGTCAGTGCCGAAAATCTCAACCGGCTTCTCGACCTTGCCGGCGAGTCGCTGGTCGAGTCGCGGTGGTTGGGGCCCTTTGGCCAATCCCTGCAGCGTCTCAAGCGCCTTCAGCTCGAAGCCGCCACCGCCTTGGAGTCGCTGCGCGCCATCCTGCCGACCCACGCCTTGGACGAACGGGCAAGGATGGCTCTCGACAAGGCTCAGCAGCGCCTTCTGGAATGCCGGCAGCATCTGTCGCAACGCCTGGGGGAACTGGAAACCACCGACCATCAGGCCACCACGCTCGCCCACCGGCTCTACGACCAGGCGCTGGCGATACGCATGCGTCCCTTCTCCGACGGCATCGCTGCCTATCCTCGCATGGTGCGCGACATTGCGCGCGAACTCGACAAGAAAGTAAGGCTGGAGATCGTTGGCGAGCGCACGCTGGTGGATCGGGACATCCTGGACAGGCTCGACGCTCCGCTCGGCCATCTCCTGCGCAACGCCCTCGATCATGGCATCGAAAGCCCCCTTGAGAGGCTTGCCGCCGGCAAGGCGGAGGAAGGCGTGGTGCGTCTGGAAGCCTCGCATCGGGCGGGCACGCTGCAGATCACCGTCTCCGACGACGGGCGCGGCGTCGATCTCGAACGGATCCGGCAAACCGTGATTGCACGCAACCTCGCGAGCCCCGATACGGCAGGCAAACTCGGTGCCCAGGAGTTGCTGGAATTCCTGTTCCTGCCCGGCTTCTCCATGAAGGGAGAAGTCACCGTCATCTCAGGGCGGGGGGTAGGGCTGGACGTCGTGCAGGAGATGATCCGCCAGGTTCGCGGCCTGGTGCGGGTAACCTCCGAACTCGGCGAAGGCACACGCTTCAAGCTGGAATTGCCGCTCACGCTTTCGGTGGTTCGCTCTCTGATCGTGGAAATCGGCGGCGAACCCTACGCCTTTCCCTTCGCCCATATCGTACGCGCCATCAAGATCGCGAGCGATCAGGTGCAGACCCTGGAAGGACGGCAGCATTTCAGCCTGGATGGACAACTGGTCGGAGTGGTCGGCGCGGATCAGGTTCTCGGCTGCGCGCCGGCGGACAATGCGGACGGCGAATTGCGCATCGTCGTGGTCGGCAGCCCCGGCGCCATGTATGGCCTGGTGGTCGAGCGCTTCCTCGGCGGTCGCGAACTCGTGGTTCAGCCGCTCGATCCGCGCCTCGGCAAGATCAAGGATATCAGTGCCGCCGCCCTGATGGAGGACGGCTCGCCGCTCCTGATCATCGACGTGGAGGACATCATCCGCTCCATGGAGAAGCTCTCCTCCGCCGATCAGCTTGCCCAGGTCGGGCGGAAATTGGTAGGCCGGCAGGAGGAAAGGCGCAAGCGCGTGCTCGTGGTCGACGATTCCCTTACCGTGCGCGAATTACAGCGCAAATTGCTGGATCATCACGGCTATGAGGTCGAAGTGGCCGTCGACGGCATGGATGGCTGGAATGCCTTGCGCAATGGCCGCTTCGATCTGCTCATCAGCGACATCGACATGCCGCGTATCGACGGGATCGAACTGGTTCACCGCATCCGGCAGGACCCGGATCTCAAATCCTTGCCAGTGATGATCGTATCCTACAAGGATCGAGCGGAGGATCGCCAGCGTGGCCTGGATGCCGGAGCGGATTATTATCTTACCAAAGGCAGTTTCCAGGATGATACTTTGATCGATGCGGTAGTGGATCTGATTGGCGAGGCTGTTGCATGAGGATCGCGATCGTCAACGATTTGCCCCTGGCGGTGGAAGCGATGCGCCGGGTACTCGCCATGGCGCCCCAGCATCAGCTTGCCTGGGTCGCAGCCGACGGCGTGCAGGCGGTGGAGCTGTGCAGCCGGGACCGGCCCGATCTCGTGCTGATGGACTTGATCATGCCGCGCATGGACGGGATCGAAGCCACCCGTCGGATCATGGCCCAGTCGCCCTGCGCCATCCTGATCGTGACCGCCGATGTCGAGACCAATGCGGGCCGGGTTTTCGCGGCGATGGGGGAGGGAGCTCTCGATGCGGTCGACACGCCGCTGCTCGGCTCGCGCGAGACACGGTGGGGCGCGCGTCCTCTGCTGGCGAAAATCGATGTGATCGCCAATCTGGTCAATGAAGGCAATGCCAGGCAAAAGCCAGTCGACCATGCCCGCTCACAGGCCCAGCACCTTGTCGCGATCGGAGCGTCGGCCGGCGGCCCTACCGCGTTGGCGACCGTTCTGAAAGGACTGCCCGGCAATTTCGCCGCCAGCATCGTTATCGTTCAGCATGTCGATGCCCGCTTTGCGCCGGGGCTTGCCAATTGGCTCAGCCAGCATTCCCCCCTTCCAGTCCAGTTGGCAGGCGAGGGGGACCGGGCCTTGCCGGGGCAGGTCCTGGTTGCCGGCACCGACAATCATCTGGTTTTCAAGGTAAACCGACAATTGGGCTATACTCCCAATCCGATCGATCAGGTCTATCGGCCGTCCGTAGACGTCTTTTTCGACAGCGTCGCGCGTTTATGGGCTGGCCCCGTGACCGGCGTCTTGCTGACCGGTATGGGATCGGACGGGGCGCGTGGCCTGAAAGCGCTCCGCGAACTTGGACATCACACTATCGCGCAGGATCAGGCCACGAGCGCAGTCTACGGCATGCCGAAGGCGGCTGCCGCCCTGGATGCCGCGACGGACATTCTGCCGCTGGACAGAATCGCCCCGCGTCTGACCGAGCTGCTCGGCTCTCCGCGCCTGAGAAGAGGAATTGCCCCATGAGCCAGCCAGCAGACGTCAAATCCCACGGCACCGCGTCCCTCGACACCATCCAACAGTCGGTCATGGTCCTTCTGGTCGATGATCAGCTCATGGTCGGCGAAGCCATTCGCCGGGCGTTGATCGACGAGATCGAGATCGAATTGCACTATTGTTCGAACCCGCTGGAAGCCCTGGCCGTCGCCAAGCGGGTGAAGCCGACGGTGATCCTGCAGGATCTGGTGATGCCGAACGTGAACGGCCTGACGCTGGTCCGCCAGTATCGCTCCGATCCCGCCACCAAGGCCATTCCCGTGATCGTGCTCTCGACCGAGGAGGAGGCGACCGTCAAGAGCGAAGCCTTTCGCATCGGCGCCAATGACTACCTCGTCAAGCTGCCCGACCGGATCGAGCTGATTGCCCGTATCCGCTACCATTCGGCTGCCTATCTGACCCAGATCCAGCGCGACGAGGCCTATCGCGCCCTGCGTCGAAGCCAGCAGGAGCTGATGGAGACCAATCTCGAATTGCAGCGCCTGACCAATGTCGATGGCCTGACCGGCCTCAGCAACCGGCGCTATTTCGATCAATATCTCGATACCGAATGGCGCCAGGCCATGCGCGCGAGGGAGCCGATCTCGCTGCTGATCATCGATGTCGATCACTTCAAGCAATATAACGACACCTATGGCCACCTTGCCGGCGACGAGGTGCTGAAAACCGTGGCGACGGCGGTGAGGAGCGCCTTCCAGCGTCCGAAGGACCTGGCGGTACGCATGGGGGGCGAGGAATTCGCCGTGGTGCTGCCGCAAACCCCGGCTGGTGATCTTGCCTTTCTCGCGAAGAAGGTAGTGCAGGCGATCGAGGCGCTCGGGCTACCGCACGCAGCCTCGCCGATCGCTGACAAGGTCACCATCAGCGTTGGTGGGGCAACCCACATTCCCGCTGGCGACGACCAGCCCGAAAGACTGATCGAGGCCGCCGACAAGGCGATGTATGACGCCAAGAGGTCCGGCCGCAATCGAGCTGCCACGGCAACCGGCCTGTAAGAGAGCCGGCGCCCTTCGGCTCGATCGGAAGACGGAATGCGCTAATTGTCTAGTGGCTGGAGCATTTGCGCGCCAGGGCCTGGAGACCGGCGAGCGCGAATGTCTCCAGTGCACGGGACATTGGTTCGATCTCCCGTTCACGCTCCGCCAGGCTCGGGGCGATGGCTTCCAGCACACCGCGTTCCACCGTTGCCAGGACCATGAAAGGGGCGTTGAGCGCCAGTTCTGCCCTTCCAATGTCGGGGTGGTCCTGCGGACGATTGAGCATGCGCGCAAGCAGGTCGCGCAGCCAATGAACCTGGGGCGCCAGGAAGTCCTCGTCCACGATCAGCGCGGAAACCGTGGGCATCACCATCTCACGGGTGACCAGCCTAATCTGCCACGAGCGTTCGGCGGGTGACAACAATCGCCGGGCCATCAAGCCATAATAGGCCTTGAGCTGATCCAGGGGCTCTTCATGTTCCAGGATCGCTGCAAAGGCCTCGGGCGGGATGACGACCTCGCGCCGCGCCTCCGATACCGCCGCTTCATAGAGCGGCCGGATGCCGCCGAAATAATAGTTGACCGCCGCGGTATTGACGCCGGCCAGGTCGCAAATTTCCCGGCTCGTCGTCGCATGGTAGCCCTTGTCGGCAAAGACCCGCCCGGCCGTTTCGATCAGATTTTGGCGCGTCTTGACGCCACGTTCCTGGCTGTCTGACGAAACACGGCGGGCATGCAGGGATCTGGGCATGAAAGCTTGGATACTGTCTCTGAGAAGTAACTTTTTACCCACGGGCTTTAAAATGTCAATTTCATATTCGGATTTGACATTGCTCTGTCGTTCAAGCAACCTCACGCTCTGCTGAGGCGATGGCTGTGCGAAAGTGCACGGGCCGGCGATTCCGCTCTTCGTTGAGTCTCCACCAATCTGCTGGGACCGCGCTACATGACTCTATCCTCCTCAGCGTCCCGCAAACCGATTGAGCCGGTCGGCGACAAGCAGGACGTCGCTGTCGAACTCCCGCTCGATCATGGGGCGTCGGCGCCTGTCGCCCAGATCTATCGGGACGCCAGTGCCCATATCGTCGTGATCTGTGCCAATACCTTGACCCGAACCTGCCTCATGCACTGCCTCACAGGCTCAGAAACCGGCCTGGCCGTGGAGGGCTATGCCGACGTCGAACAGTGGGGCCGGCAGGGGCAGGGGGCCTCTGTCGCCCTATTGTGCGTCACGGGCGTGCGGGAGACCACGATCGCCGTCGAGCGAATGGTGAGGCGAGTGCTGGCCGCCGCACCCGGTATTCGGGTTGTGGTGATTTCCGATACGAGATCGGCCGGCGACGTTGCGAAGGCCCTGGAGCACGGGGCCAGTGGCTTCATTGCCATGGATTCCAATGTCGATGTCGCCATTGCAGCCATCCGCCTGGTGCGTAGCGGCGGCATGTTCGTGCCCTCCCACAGCGTGATGCAGTCTCGGACCCAGCCCGCACCCCTGTCTGACGGCAGGAGATCGCTGCGGGATCTGGTGACCGCAAAGCAACTTGAAGTCATCGGCCTGATCCGCAAGGGGCTGCCGAACAAGGCGATCGCGGCCGAACTCGAGATGAGCGAGTTCACGGTGAAGGTGCATGTCAGGAACATCATGAAGCGCCTGAATGCCCGCAACAGAACCGAGGTCGTGGCTCTGACCAATGCCTATTTTGGGCAAATGCCCGAGCAGGATGATCACACCTGAAGCATGGAGCAGTTGGTGAGGACGTCATTATATATTCTTGCGCGCTGGGAATAAGCGGAGCCATATGCGTAAATTTTCTGAAGCCGTTACATTTGCTTCGGATTAAGATATTTTCCTGGCAAGCAATTGATTTTTATCATTTATCCGGATCCTTCCCTGGTTCCTTCTCGCTATGTTCGAAGAAGCGATCGAGGAAGGCTGCTGCCTCGTCCGAGATGCCGACGATCTTGTTCGTCGCCTGCCGATAGAATTTGAAATTGAGCTCTGCGCCGGGCTGGCCATCCTGCCAGGTGCCGAAAGACTTGAGTTCGCGGCGTCCGAGCGGTCTTTGGGCGAACGCCGTGCAGCGCACGACAATGCTTACGCGAGGGGTTTGCCGCGGGACATTTTGTTTCCTCGCAATCGGTTCGGCAGAGATCACGATGCCGCGGGCGAACAGCCCCCGGCCACCCTCATTTTCGCTGGCAAACAGGAAGATGATATCGTCGGCAGCGATATGCTTGCCCCCATACATCGTCTTCTGCGCACCGAAGCTGAAGCTTGTCGCGTCCGGATCCCGTATCTCGGTTTTAATCGCAAATGCCATGCCAGTGTGCCTCCGGCCTGCAAGCCAATTAGCCTCGTCGAGCCTTGTCGCGCAACGCGGCAGCCGAGACTGGCCAAAGGGAACAGGGCAGGGGTGGCCCAGAAGTGAGAATATCTCTCGCCAGATGTCGGTAAAGCGCGCGCTGCTTCGTCTTCGAAACAAGCAATGGCGGAGAATGCGAAGATTTGTGCCCAGGATCGTTGCTGCGAGAGCAAGACGGGCTGGCTCGGATAACCACCGACGACCTTGGATCTTGAGGCGGTAGGTTTTCCGCTGTCATATGCATATTCTCAACACGGAGAAGAATGATGAAGGCATTGATTGCGGGAGCAGGCATCGGCGGGCTGACCACGGCCTTATTCCTTCATCGGGTTGGGATCGACGTTGAAATTTTCGAGGCTTCAAAGGAGGTTCGAGAGCTGGGCGTGGGCATCAACATGTTGCCGCATGCCGTTGAATTGTTGACGGAACTAGGGCTGATCGACGAACTTGATGCCGCCGGCGTCCGGACGCGCGAATTGATCTATGCGAACCGGTTCGGGCAGGTCGTCTGGCGTGAGTTGCGCGGTATCGAGGCGGGCCTTCCCGCGCCTCAGTTCAGCATTCATAGAGGCAGGCTGCTGGGCTTGATCCATCGAGCCGTGATCGAGCGGATGGGGGCGGGCGCAATCCGCACGGGATGTCGCGTGAACGGCTTCGAGCAGAACAGCGATACCGTCACGGTCCATCTGACGGACAGTGACGGCAGGCCGGCACAAGCGGTCGGCGACTTGCTGGTGGGTGCCGACGGCATTCATTCGGCGGTGCGCGCCGCGCTCCATCCCGGGGAGGGGCAGCCGATCTGGAGCGGCATCATGCTCTGGCGCGGGGCCACCCCCTGGCCGAAATGGCAGGACGGTCGCACCATGGCGATCGCTGGTGGCAACTTTGCGAAGTTCGTCTTCTATCCAATTGAAAAAGATAAACAAAATTCAGGAAATCTCCTCACCAACTGGGCGGTGATGGCTCGGGCAGGCCATGATCGGACGCAGGGTTTCTCCCTGGGGAACTGGAGCAGGCCGGGCTTGCTCGAAGAAGTGCTGTCATTCGTCCGTGACCGCTTCCACCTCGATTATGTCGATCCAGCCGCGATCATCCAGGGTACGGACGCATTCTACGAATATCCCAATTGTGATCGGGATCCGCTCCCACGCTGGTCGTTCGGGCGCGTCACCCTGTTGGGAGACGCTGCCCATCCGATGTATCCGGTGGGCTCGAACGGAGCGAGCCAGGCCATCCTCGATGCCCGCTCCTTGTCGCAACATCTCCGCGCCGCGGGTACGATCGAGGCGGCTTTGACAGCCTATGATGCAGAGCGGCGGCCCGTTACCGCCAAGATAGTCCTGGCGAACCGCAAGGGCGGCCCGGAAGGCGTGATCGACATGGTGGAAGCCAGGGCACCAGACGGCTTTGACGACATCGAAGCCGTCGCAACCCACGAGGAGCGCGAGCGCATCGTGCGCGGCTATGCGTCCCTGGCAGGATTTGCGCGCTAGGTGCAGCCCGATCCGCCAATTTCCTCAACTTTTTGAAATTGAGCTTGGTGCCGGGCTGGCCGAGGCACCCGTTGCTGAGGCATTTGAGCTCGCGGCTCGTTTGGGTAAACGCGACGCGGCGCTCCCGGATTTGTGGCTCCAATAGACCGTCGAGTTCGCAGCCGATCCATCTTCGCTGCTCCGGATTGGCCAAAACCTATCTGGCCGCACGCGAGACCTGCGTCAAATAGGTCAGACTATATTTTCACAGTCATACGCTGGGCCTCTGGACTGTTCGGGCGCCTCACGGCAGATAGTTCGAGCAATGTGTTGGAGGGAATCCCCCGTGTATTTGAAATGGTCCATTCCGAAATCGGTGCTGGTGCTTCTCGCCATGACCGGTGTTGCTCACGCTGAAGGCGAGCTCAACATCTATAATTGGGGAAACTACACCAACCCCAAGCTCATCAAGAAGTTTGAGGAGCAATACAAGGTTAAGGTCACCATCACCGACTATGACTCCAACGATACGGCTCTGGCCAAGGCTCGCCAAGGCGGCTCCGGCTTCGACATCGTCGTGCCCTCGCAGACATATCTGCCGATCTGGATCAAGGAGGGACTGCTGCTGGAAACCAATCCTGGCCAGATGGAGAATTTCAAGAACGTCACGCCGGAATGGGCCAATCCCGATTTCGATCCCGGCCGCAAATATTCCGTGCCCTGGGCCTGGGGCACGATCGGCGTCGTGGTCAACACCGACACATACAAGGGCGATATCAACACCTGGGATATCATCTTCAAGACGCCGGACGAGTTGAAGGGCAAGGTCAACGTCGTTCCAGAGATGAAGGACGTCGTTACGGCCGCCATCCGCTATGTCGGCGGCGAGCAATGCACCGGCGACAGGCAGGTATTGAAGAAAGCCCGTGACCTTCTGACGGCTGCCAAGCCGAACTGGATCGCCATGGAATACAATGCCATCGAAAAGATGGGGGCAGGCGACTTCAAGGCCTCGTTGACCTGGAACGGGGCGGCCCTGCGCACGCGCCTCGCGCATCCCGAGATCCATTACGGCTATCCCAAGGAAGGCTTTACCTACTGGTCCGACAATGTAGCGGTGCTGAAGGAGGCCAAGAATGTCGACAACGCCAAATTGTTCCAGAATTTCATCATGGATCCCGAGAACGCGGCGTTGAACTCGGTCTTCCACCATTATGCGAACGGCATCGCGGGCTCGGAAAAATTCATGCCGGCCGAGATGCAGGACGCCCCGGAGATCGTCGTTCCCGCGGAAGCCAAGGCGCACGGCACCGTGGCTTTGATATGCCCTCCGGAGGTCGATGTACTTTACAAGAAGATCTGGACCGAACTCCGCAAGTAAGCAGTCCAGGCGAGGGCGGCGACATCGACGCTGCCCGTTCTTGAAGCGGCACAGATCAAAGTGCGGTAGGAGCCAGTTGCCCCTGCGATATCAGTCATAGTACGAATTCACCCTCGCTCTTGCTCGAGGGGTCTCATGCGCGTTCATCCTGCCGTTGCGTGTCTTCTTATTACCACGGTTCTTGTTGCAACGAATCTTGGAGGCTGTGCAACTCCGATCCGAACTTCCCCAGGAACGGTAAAAACTTTGCCTGTTGCCGTCATAAGCAAGGGCCTCGGTGGAATTTTGCATGGATCTGTCCGTATAGAGCAAACCCAGGGCTCCTACTCGGTGAGCAATGGCAGGCTTTCGTGCTCCGGTACATATGCTCTGTCGGGAGTCAGGGAAAGGATCTATGTTCCGGTTCTTTGCAGCGATGGCCGCAAAGGCTATGCCGCCGTTCACAATGGGCCAAGTCTAATGAGCGGGTCTGGCTCCTTCACCTTGAGCGATGGAACCACGGGTGAGTTCGTGTTTGGCAAGGAGACCGGCAAATCCTAGACCTGTATCGCCTCGACGGTGATCGCTTCGCGAGCTGTCGCGCGCCGAGGCCGCGCCTCTGAAAAGATACCCCGTCCAATGAGGAGGGGGTGGCCCTTCCATCGTGGCGCTACCGACTTTATTCGCATAACATATCTTATGGAACATAAATCCATTCCCCAGCCTGGCCAAAAGCCCGATAAACCGGGCTTTTGGCGGCTATCTGCCAAGGCCGCGCAATTCGGCTCGCCTCGATCGACGGGCACCAATAATCAATATCTTGAGCCACTCAGCCATGAGCGATTCAAGAAAGGCGCTGGACCCCATATAGGCGGTTCGCAAGACTGCGGCATGTGCGATGACCCGCCCGCTATGCTTTGTCCTCAGTGAGCCGACCCGTCGCGCAACATGGCGCGCTTCTACGGCGTGTTCGTCCAGCCGACCTTGTTTGGCGCAGTCGCACTGTGGTCCGCAACTGGAGACGGATCGGCATGCTGGGACGGTTCAGGATTGAAACTTTCGACGACCTGCCGGCGCTCGAACGTGCCTGTCCGTATCGTCCGTAAGAAGCGCGCCTCGCTATGCCGACCTGGCTCGCAAGAACATGAGCCAATGCACGCGTCGCCCGAGATACGTCGCCCCAGGGCCTTGAATAAATTTTTAATTAATTTAAATTATTACAATATGTTACATAATATATCTAAAGTTAAACTATAGGCTGAGGGATTCAGCCATCCGTTGCAACAGGACGAGCGTGCGCTCGACATCGGGCTGTTCCGAGGTCGTTCGGCGGATATGGGGACAAGTGAGCACTGCCAGGGCGTGTCTTTCGGCCGAGAGGATCGGCACGCTGATATCATTCACGCCGAAGATCTGCTGGCTTTCGTCGATGCGGTACGCGGCTTTGCGATAGGAGGAGAGCTGCGCCTCGAGCCCCGCGTAGATCGTCGCCCTCTCGCTATCCTTCCAGCGAACCAGCAGCTCCTCTTTGGCCTGCGGGTCCTGGAAAGCCAGCAGAAGCTGGCCTGAGCCCGTGGTCAACAGATCGATCGGCGTGCCGACGCGAACCGTGAAAACCCAGTCCGAGGAAGCCGCCGCGTGGGCTACGACCACGGCCTCGTCGCGTTCCCGCATGACGAGATGACAGGACTGGCCAGACTCCTCGGCAAACCGGTCCATCAAGGGCACGGCCCGCGAAGTCAGCCGGCGTATGGGCGGATGATGTTGCGCCAGCACGAACAGCTTCATGCTCAAGGCGAAGCGATCCCCTTCCGCCGAGCGATAGACATAGCCGCGGGCAACCAGGCGTTCGAGCATGCGATAGATCTCGCTCGCGCCTCTGCCGAGCTCCTTGACGATTTCCGCCCGTGTCAGTGCATCGGAGCGGCTGGCCAGCAGTTCCAGGATGTCCAGGCCCTTGTCGAGCGCCGGTGCCCGATAAAGAGCCTCCCGGCTCGATCCCTCCTCCTGCTCCCTTGGTTGTCTTGGCAAAGCGCTTCCCTCTCTTTTGTTGACATATGAATATATTGTTCATATTTGGTCCGTCAACAATGAGCTGCACGCAGTGACACGAACTCGATGGGAGACCGCCTCATGCGCCTGGACGGCAAACGCATCCTGATCACGGCTGCCGGGCAAGGCATCGGCCGCGCTTCGGCCCTGGCCTGTGCAGCCGAGGGAGCCCGTGTCATCGCTACCGATCTCAACGACGAGGCGCTGGCAGCCCTCGCTGCGGCGGATGGCCGTATCGAAACGCGCCGGCTCGACGTGCTCGATCCCGCCGCCATCGCCGAATTGGGCCGGTCCCTGCCCGGCCTCGATGGGCTCTTCAATTGTGCCGGCTTCGTCCACAATGGCAGCATCTTCGAATGCAGCGACGAAGATTGGGACTTCAGCTTCGATCTCAACGTCAAGAGCATGTTCCGCCTGATCAAGGCCCTGCTGCCGGGCCTCCTGTATCGCGCGGGTGAAACGGGATCGAGTGCTGTCCTGAACATGGCCTCGATGGCATCCTCGGTGAAAGGCTTCCCGAACCGCCTGGCCTATGGCGCTTCGAAGGCTGCCGTCATCGGCCTGACCAAGGCCCTGGCCGCCGACCATGTCCGCCAGGGCCTTCGCTGCAACGCCATCTGCCCCGGCACGGTCGACACGCCTTCGCTGCGCGGGCGCATTGCCGCTGCAGCCGATCCGGTACAGGCCGAGAAGGACTTCATCGCCCGCCAGCCGATGGGCCGGCTCGCCAGTGTCGACGACATCGCCCCGATGGTGGTCTTCCTGCTCTCGGACGAATCCCGTTTCGTCACCGGCCAGACCGTCCTGGTGGATGGCGGCGTGACGATCTGAACAGAATAGAAGACAGTCGAGAGCTGCAATAGCGACCACAATCCGAGCGGAGGACACGCAATGACCGAGATCGTCGACATCGAAGTGCTCGACCTACGCTTTCCGACCTCCCAGCAGCTCGATGGATCGGATGCGATGAATCCCGATCCCGACTATTCGGCCGCCTATGTCATCCTGAAGACGGACCGGCCCGGTCTCGAAGGGCATGGGCTGACCTTTACCATCGGCCGTGGCAACGAGATCTGCTGCGCCGCGATCAAGGCCATGCGCCACCTCGTCGTCGGACTTTCCCTGGAGGAGGTCCAGGCCGATCTCGGTGCCTTCTGGCGCCACGTCACCTCGGACAGCCAGCTGCGCTGGATCGGCCCGGACAAGGGCGCCATTCACCTAGCCACGGGCGCGGTGGTCAATGCGGTCTGGGACCTGCTGGCCAAGATGGCCGGCAAGCCGGTCTGGCGCCTGGTTGCCGACATGTCGCCCGAGGAGTTCGTGCGCGCCATCGATTTTCGCTACCTGACCGACTGTATCACCCCGGACGAGGCTCTCGCCTTGCTGCGCGAGAAGGAAGCTGGAAAGGCCGAGCGCATCGCCGTCCTCGAGCGCGAAGGCTATCCCTGCTACACCACCTCGGCCGGCTGGCTCGGCTATGACGACGACAAGCTGCGTCGCCTGTGCCAGGAAGCCGTCGATGCCGGCTTCAACCATGTCAAGCTCAAGGTCGGCCGCGACATCGAACACGATATCCGCCGCCTGCGCATCGCCCGCGAGGTGATCGGTCCCGATCGCCAGCTGATGATCGACGCCAACCAGGTCTGGGAAGTCGACCAGGCGATCGACAGCGTGCGGAAGCTCGCCTTTGCCAAGCCCTGGTTCATCGAGGAGCCCACCAGCCCGGACGATGTCGAGGGCCACCGCAAGATCCGCGAAGGCGTCGCACCGGTCAAGGTCGCCACCGGCGAGATGTGCCAGAACCGCGTCCTGTTCAAGCAATTCATCATGCGCTGTGCCATCGACGTGGTGCAGATCGATGCCTGCCGCCTGGGCGGGGTCAACGAGATCCTGGCGATCCTGCTGATGGCCGCCAAGTACGATCTCCCCGTTTGTCCCCACGCTGGCGGCGTCGGCCTGTGCGAATATGTCCAGCACCTGTCGATGATCGATTTCGTCTGCGTATCGGGCACGCGCGAAGGCCGGGTGATCGAATATGTCGACCATCTGCATGAGCACTTCAAGGTGCCTTGCGTGGTCCGCGATGCCGCCTATATGCCTCCCCTCGCCCCGGGCTTTTCGATCGAGATGAAGCCGACATCCCTGCAGGACTATCGCTTTGCGGGCTGACGAAGCGGTCGAACGGCACCGGTTGGCTTCACGGGTCCATTGGGCCAGGAGCGCGGCCGTCCATCGATATCCTCAAGTCGGTGACGGGCTACCCACGCTGCGTGCCGTGCTCTCGCGCGCGACCAATTCATAGCCCAGATCGACCAGCCGCGGTTCGACATGCTTTCCATCGATCCTGTCAATCAGCATCCGCATGGCCTTTCTTCCCATCTGTTCGCGATGGGTCCGGACACTGGTGAGGCCGGGATTTGCAACTGCCATGATCTCGAGGTCGTTGAAACCGCAAATGCCGAATTGCTGGGGAACGGCAATGCGACGGCGCTGAGCCTCGAAGAGCACGCCAACCGCAAGGTCGTCATTGTTGCAGAACACAGCGTCGGCGTCGGGCGCGCGCGCCAGCAAGTCGGACATCAACTCGCAGCCCAGCGACACGGTGGAGGCTCGGGGCGTTGTGACGACGAGTTTTTCATCGAGCAGGCCGGCTTCGTCCAGCGCCTGGACGAAGCCTTGGAGACGCCTCTGAGTCCGCGGGTCCATGCGCGCGCCCAGAAAAGCGATGCGCCGATAGCCGCGCTCGACCAGATGCCTTGTGGCGGCGAAGGCGGCACGATGGTGCGAGAAGCCGACCATCATATCGACGGGATCGGGACCGACCTCCATGATCTGGACGATCGGGCATTCGGCCTGCAGGAGCTGGGCCCGGGCCGCCTCCGATTGATCGATACCGGCCACGACGAGGCCCGCTGGGCGCTGGCTGAGGAACACCCGCAGCAGCTTCTCCTCTTCGATCAGGGAATAGCGCGTGTTGCCCAACTGCACCCGAAAGGCGGTGGCCTCCGCCTCGGCATAGATCCCGCGCATCACATCCGCGAACACGTTGTTGGTCACCGACGGAATGAGCACGCCGATGACATTCGTTCGGGCCGAGGCCAGCGCACTTGCCGCCGGATCAGGCACATATCCAAGATCGTCGACGATCTGCTGGATGCGTTGCCTGAGCTCGTGCGAGACCGATTGCGGGTTGCGCAGAGCACGCGACACCGTGATAGCGCTAACTTCCGCAGCCTCGGCAATCTCGACCAATGTTATACGTTTCTTGCCCGGGCGTTTCTTGGGTTTTTTCATCTTGAAGCTCTGGTGGCGTTTCCCAGCAGAAAGATAGAACTTGCAAAATGATTGCGCAATCAATAAGAGTTCGGCCAAAGTTGGACGGGAGGAAAATGTGGCAAGGCCGGCATATAAGCTGGTTGTAGGCCTCTTCGGTGCCGGTCAGCAATTTGCGCGCGCCGTGAAGCGTGATCGCCTTTCAACACTCGTCTAGACATCCCCGCCCCTCTTCATCAGGGAGGCCGGTGGATCGTGCTTGATTTCATCTCCAGGACCTGGGTCCTGCTCGCGGCTCGCCGCCTAGGCGAACCGCCCTCGGAATGAATTGCGGCCACTCAGAAAGGTCGTGACGGACGCCACGAACAAACGCTCACGGGAGGAGGACCCCGATCATGCACACGACAGCCGCCAGCACGCCCGCGCGGGCCGGCAATCAGAAGGCCCCTTCCGGCGCCTCCCGCACCCGCTACATCATCCTGACGCTGTGTTTCGTCGGCCTGGTCATCAACTATCTCGACCGGGCCAATATGAGCGTCGCACTGCCCTATATCGACGCGGATCTCGGCCTCAATCTCACCAATACCCAGAAGGGGCTGATCCTCGGCGCCTTCTTCTGGGCCTATGACGGCATGATGCTGATCGCCGGCTGGTTCACCGACAAGGTGGGCTCGCGTCGGGCTTTCACCATCGCGGCGATCTGGTGGTCGATCTTCACGGCGCTCACCCCCCTCGCCCGCAGCTTCTGGGGCTTCTTCGCCTTCCGCTTCGCCTTGGGCGCCGGCGAGGCGCCGGCCTATCCGGCGGCGACCAAAGCAGCCTCACGCTGGTTTCCGGTGGGCGAGCGCGCCTTCTCCACCGCCGTGATCGATTCCGGCTCGCGGGTCGGCACGGTGCTCTCATTGCCCATCGTCACCAGCCTGCTCGTCGTCGCGACCTGGCACTATTCCTTCATCATACTCGGCGTGGTCGGCGTCGTCTGGGCGCTCGTCTGGTATTGGTATTATCGCGATCCCGTCGATCATCCCGGCGCCAACGACCTCGAGCGCCAATATATTGCCGACAATGGCGGACGCACCGAGGCCAATGACGACAGCGAAGCGACGAAGATCCGCTGGTCGCAACTGTTCGGCTACCGCACGGTCTGGGGCATGATGCTGGGCTTCTTCTGCCTCAACTTCGTGATCTATTTCTTCCTGACCTGGTTCCCCGACTATCTGAAGAATGCCCGCGGCCTCAACCTGAAGGAACTCGGTACTCTCGGCATGCTGCCCGGCCTTGCCGCGGTGGTCACGGCCTGGATTGCCGGCGCCTATGCCGACCGCCTGATCCGTCATGGCGCCGACGTCACCAAGGTGCGCAAGGTGGTGATGGTCGGCGGCCTGCTGGGCGGGGCTGCCATCCTGCCCGCTGCGTTCGCCTCCTCCATCTATCTGGCCCTGTTCTTCCTGGCGATTTCCTATTCCAGCCTGGCGATAGCCGCGACAGGGATCTGGTCCCTGCCCGCCGACGTGGCGCCCAGTTCGCGCCATGTTGCCTCGATCGGCGGCATCCAGAACTTCGCCTCCAACATTGCCGGCATCATCAGCCCCTTCATGTTCGGCTTCCTGCTCGACATGTTCCACGGCGACTACACGCCGGCTTTTGCCCTGGCCGCGGGCTTTGCCGTTCTGGGCGCCTTTTCCTATGCCTTCATCGTCGGCAAGGCCGAACCGCTCCCCCTGCCCGCCGGCACCGAGCACTGACCGGCGAACTATTCGGCAATTGACGTCAGGCAGCCGCCGTACATCTTCGGATCGTGCGGCGGTTTCTTTTTGCCGTTTCATCACTGCCAGATTGCCAGAAGGCTTCCGGTCGACTACGCACGTCATCGACAAGCGTTGGGGCGCCGAGGTTCGATTTTGCCTAAGTAAATACCGGTCTCTTCCTTTCCATCCCATCCGTTGGGCGGCCAGCCGGCAGCCCAACGGATGATCATGTTCACTGGGTGGTGGTCTGAGACCGGTCTGGCTTGTCCGACTGTGCCATGCGCACAGGCCGCTGCCCCAGCTCTTTCCCCAGCGAACATCGCCATGCCGTGCCCGTAACGGGCCTCTCCGATCGCCGTCCCGGTGGACTTCCTCACGGAAGACCGAGACGATATGTGCAATCTTCTCAAGGTCCGCTGGACCATCACACCTCAAATCCCTCCGCGACCCCTGCTCATTTGCGCCGGATGCGGTGTCATCAGGCCCTTTCAATGCAGCGGCAAGGCAAGGCTCAACGCCAATGGCCGCCGGCTCGATGCCTGGCTCATCTACAAATGCCCGGTTTGCGACAAGAGTTGGAACAGGCCGCTGTTCGAACGCCGGTCGGTGCGGGACATCCCGCCGGCAATGCTCGCCGCCCTGCAGACGAACGACCCGATCTGGATCCGTTGCCAGGCCTTCGATCTCGCAGCCTTGCGGTCGCATGCCTTCCATATCGAGGAATGCGACAAGATCGATATCGTCAGGCAGGTGCTCGATCGGCCGGATGTCTGGTCCATCCTGCATGTCGAACTCGTCGTCGACCTGCCGGCGGGGATCCGCCTGGATCGCCTCCTGGCACGCGAACTCGGCCTGTCGCGATCAAGGCTGCAATCGCTTCAACGCCGGGAGCGGCTGCGCCTGGGGTCCGGCCGCTCCGACGCCTTGCGCAAGCGCGTGTCGGACGGCACCAGCATCGTGCTCGACCTTGCAGGGGAGCCGAACCGTCAGATGATCGGCGACGCGGCCTCGGGACGTTCAAGGCCGTAAATAGCTGCTGCTTTCAGGGACAGCAGAGCCCCGTCTGCAGGAAGCTCGAACGAGATTCCCGCGCCGGTGTCTTGCGGCGCGGGATACCGGGCTCGTCAGATCGGCCGCGCCTGCGTCTTGCCGGCCGGCAGATCACTGCTCACCTCTTCGGCGACACCGTCGAAGAGCCGGCCGATGCGCCGGCGCTCGGCCTCGTCCTGCGGCAAGGCGTAGGACAGGGCGACATAGACCAGCGTGTTGACGATCAGGCCGACCACGCCCGAGGTCATCCCCGCCAGGGCCGGAATGGAGACGGGATAGAGGAACTGCAGCACCACCGCCACCGCAAAGCCGGCGATCATGCCGCTGGCGGCACCCGCGGCATTGCCCCGCCGCCAGAAGATGCCCAGATAGAGCGCCGGCGCCAGTTGCACGATGCCCTGATAGGAGGCCAGCGCCAGCGTAAGCAGCCCCGCGGTGACATTGGCGGTCGCCACCGCCCCGGCCACCGCCAGCAGGGTGGCGATGACGATGGTGATACGCGCGGTGCGGGTGTTGGTGGCCTCGTCCGCGCCGCCGACATGGATGATGTCCTGGGCGGTATGAGTACCGACGGCCGCCGTGATGGCATTCACATTGCCGACCGTGGCGGCGAACACGGCCACGCCCGCCAGCGCCAGCACGAACGGCCCGCCATGCCCGGCCGTCAGGAACCAGACATTGTCCGGCGCTTTCGCTACCTCCGGCAGCTGGGAGGCCAGCATGCTCATGGTCAGCATGATGGCGAGGAACACGAACATGAACGGCGCCGCCTTGAGGGCGGAATTGCGGACCGCCTGGGCGCTCCTGGCCGTGAACAACCGCACGAAGATATCGGGCCAGCACCACGAGCCCATCGCACCGGTGAACACCAGCGAGAAATAGTAGAGCGGGCCGAGTTCGCTGTTCAGGCCCGGCAGGCTGGCAAAGCTCTCCGGCAATCCGGCAAAGCCCAGGCCCTGCGACATCAGCCAGACGATCAGGCCGAGCGCCACCAGCCCGCCGACGCCATAGGCGAAGATACCCTGGATCATGTCCGAGATCACGATGCCGCGCATGCCGAGCCGCACCGTCCAGATCTGCCGGATAGCCAGCACGGCGATGCCGACGAAGACCGCCGTCGTCGGCGTAACTGCCCCGAAGGACAGATAGGAGAAGACCAGGCCGAGCGACTGGAAGGCGAGTACCAGCCAGGGAAAGGCCGAGACCACGCCGATCACGGCGGCGATCACCCGCACGCTGGTGGAATTGTAGCGCATGCCGACGAAATCGGCCTGGGTGCGCAGGTTGAAGGCTTTGCCCCAGTCGAACACGCGCTGCGCCATCAGGAACATGAACAGCACAGCCAGCAGCGAATAGGAGATCACGTAATAGCCGATTACCCCGGCTGAGGCGGAAAGCCCCGCGAAGGCGATGAAGATCGTCCCCGGCAGCCAGGTGTTGAGAAAGGCCATGGTCTGGAACCACGAACCGAACGAGCGCCCCGCCACCGCATAGTCGGTAAAGTCCCGGCCCTGCTGGCGGGTACGCTCCAGCACGGCGACGACACCGATGAAGAACAGGGCCAGCAGCCCGTAACCGATGAGGAAATCCATCGTCCTATTCCTCTTCCCGGTCCGGGCTCGCCCGGTGCAGATAGGTCAGGCTGACGACCAGGAACAGGCCACTGCCCATGAAGAAGAACATCGCCATGCCGAGATTGCCGCGCGCCATCGCCAGATGGATCGGCGGAAACAGCATGATGATCAGGTTGAGCCACAGCAACAGGCGGCGGACCCGGCTAAAGTCAGTCGCTTGCCTCTCCATTTCGTCCTCCCATCTCGACATTCTCCTCTGGGGTGGGAAGCGCCTCGCGAAAGCCCTGGTCAGGGCCTCCGACCGGCGCCGTTCTTCTTGTCTTTATCGTGCAGGATGCTCCGGCCAGCGCGTCACAGCCCGCAAGCCTGCACCACTGCATCGACCAAGGCCCTTTGATGTGGCTGCAGAGTCTGTCCGGGCAGGTCCCTCCAGAAGGTCTGGTAAGGATCTTCGACCCCGGTCTCGACGCCGCTGAGCGTTTCCACCACGGCCAGGCCACAGAAGGGCACGTAGAAGGGTGAGTAGCCGCCCTCATGGCTGATCACCAGCCGGCCCCCGCAGATCGAAGCGGCGAGATCCATCAGGCGGCGGGTCATGAGGCGATAGGAGCCGGAAACCAGCATCATGCGGCCGAGCGGATCGGCATTGGATGAATCGAAGCCGCTCGCCACCAGGATGACATCGGGTTTGAAGCGGGCGATCGCCGGCAGCACCACCCGGTCGAAGGCATCGAGATAAGCCCCCTCGCCCGAGCCGGCCGGCAGGGGAATGTTGATTGCCGCCCCCTTCCCGGCACCGACGCCGCGATCGGCGACCTTGCCGGTATCGGGCGGGAAATTGCCGTCCTGGTGCAGCGAAATGGTGAGGATGTCGGGATCGGCCTCGAAACAGGCCTCGGTGCCATTGCCGTGATGCACGTCCCAGTCGACCACCGCCACGCGCTCGATGCCGAGCTTGGCCCGCGCATGGGCGATCGCCACCGCGACATTGGCGAACATGCAAAACCCCATGCCCTTCTCCGGGCGGGCATGGTGGCCCGGCGGGCGCACCAGCGCATAGGCATTGGCGACCTCGCCCTCAACCACGGCCCGCAGGGCGCTGATGGTGCCGCCGGCGGCCAGGCAGGCCAGGTCCACGCCGGCAAAACCGAAGGGCGAGACGCCGTCGCCCATATCGCCGCCGCGAATATCGGCACTGAGCGCCTTCATCCTGTCGAGATGCTCGCTGGTGTGGATGCGCAGGATGTCCTCGTCGCTCGCCTTGGTGATCTCGATGCGCTTCAGCGCCTTCGCGATGCCGGAAACCTCCACCAGCGACGCGAAGCGAGCCTTGGATTCCGGCGACTCGACATGCTGCAGGGGCTGGATGAATTCGCCCTTCAGGAAGCCGGCCGCCGTGCCGGTGTCGTGCCAGCCGAAACGCTCATGCCACACCCATCCCGTGGTCATCACAATTCTCCCTCGTCTGCAGGTTTTCAGGCAGGCTAGAGCATGCAGACGAGGCGGGAATGGTGCAGATGCACTATGGGCGCGGGGGAGCAACCTTGTGACGAGCTTCGTCCACGGCTACTATCATCGAAAATACATAATCCTCCATCCGGGGCCAGTGCATGTGACCTCCAAACTGTCCATGTTCTCGCAATTCGTGGTCGATCTTCACCGGGCCGGCCGTCGCGCCGACAAGGATGCCGATCTCGACCTGGCCGCGCATGCCCTCGAGCTTTTGCGCCCCCTGCTCGGTTTCGACTGCGCCTGGTATGGCTGGGCTCGCTTCCTCAACGATCGCACCACCGTGCCGGCCTCCTCCACGCTCGGCCTTCCCGAGGGCTTTGCCCCGTTCTGGTCGACCATGGCCAGCCAGGACCTGGTCGCCACCGCCTTGCGCCGGGATCGTGGCCGCGTCTGCATCTATGATCGCGGACAACCCCGGCAGACCGACGAGATGGCCGAATTGTCGGAGCGCTACGGCATCCGCAAATGGGCCTCCGCCATGCATAACCGGCCGGGGGCTGCCACCACCTTCTTCGTCTCGGTCTACCGCACCCGCTGCCACGATCCGCATTGGGACGGGGAAGACCTGCAGCTCCTGCAATGCGCGGTCGACCACCTGTTCCTGGCCCTGCAGGCTACCTTCGAGCGGCGCAGTGCGGATGGACCAGGTGAACGGGCGACGCTGGTGGTCGACGAGGCCGGCTTCGCCCATCTCGGCCTGGATCAGGCCCAAAACTTCCTCAGGACCATCTGGCCCGGCTGGAGCGGCGATCGCCTGCCCCGGCCGCTGCGCCAGGTCGCGCTGCATCCCGGCATCCATCTGTTCGAGCGCGAGGGGGTGGCGGTGAACTGCCGCCGGGATAGCGAAGCAGGCCGGCAGTCGAGCCTCATAAGGCTGGAACTTTCGTTGCTGTCGAGGCTCGATCGCCTTTCCCCGCGCGAACGTGAAGTGGCGCAGTTGCTCGCCGGCGGAGCAACCCACAAGCAGGCGGCGCAGATGCTGGGCAGCGCGCCGGCCACCATCCGCAACCAGACCCAGGCCATCTATGACAAGCTCGGCGTTCGCTCGCGCGCGCAGCTTGCCAGCGCAGTGCTGCGCTGAGCGCAGGCATGATGTGCGATAGAGGCTATTACTGCCGGTGATGGGTGGACCCCGCGACCTGTTTTCAAGCGAACCGACGCCTCCTCATGTCTGGACCATATGGTCTAAAACCCGATTCGACAGACAAGAGGTATAATCAAACCCGGCCTGTCCAAGCGACGGCGGCCTGCCTGCGGCCAGCCCGTTCTAAGAAGAGTATCAGCAGCACCATCAACCGATCTGACGAAATGGCACTTTCTCTTTGCTTACCAAGAAGATGAGAAGGATTCTGTCGTTACGATTCCTCTTTCAGGCGAAGCGCCTGAAGGATATCCTAGTTGCGTCGGGCTTTTTGGTACGCCATGTATCGGCGTAGTTGCATCTCGACATTCGGAGGTATCGTAATACACCCTCCGAGGGGGCGCCTGGAATGTCTTTGCACATTCTTGGTGGGAGAGGGGAAAAAAATGCCGGTTTTGCCGGAACCCATGACTGTGGCGGATCTCATTGATCTGCTGCGAGAACAGGACCCGAAGGCGTTGGTAACCATCGGCAATCCAAATACCGGGCCCGATTGCGCCGGCGCCCTGTTCAACGGTTTTGTCCGGCCTCAGGGCAAGTCCTTCCGGCATATGCCATGGAGCCAGGTTCAACATGAAGGCTATCTGCCGGCGGTCGTACTGGAACGCTTCGTACGACGCAAATGAGCTTGGCTCCGCGCCCTGGTGACCATGGCGTGCCGGCGCCTCTCCGTTGCATCGAGGCTTTTTTTCTTGCCCTGGCCGCACTCCGCGCCTACCTAAAGGGCCATGTATGAGGAAAGAAACAGCCGGGACAGCCTCGGCAATTCGCCCTCGGCTGGTGAGACGGTCTTTGCATCAGCCCTATCTGAGCCCGATAAATGGGCGATTTTCCTGGATATTGATGGCACGCTGATCGATCTTGCCGCGACGCCGCTGTCGATCTTCGTGCCGCCGACTCTACCGGATGACCTCGCGGCCCTGTCACGGCATCTGGGTGGCGCCATGGCGCTGGTCACCGGCCGTAACATCGTGCTCGCCGACGAATTGTTTGCTCCCCATCTTTTCCCCATTGCCGGGCTGCATGGCGCCGAACGGCGCGATGCGTCCGGCGTGGTGGACAGCCTCTCCGTCCCTGCATCTTTCGAGCAGCTCAAGCGCGACATTGCCGACGAGGCCGGCGCGTGGCCTGGCGTCGTGTTCGAGGACAAGGGCGCGGCGGTGGGGGTGCATTACCGCCTTGCGGCCGACCGCAAGGACGATGTCGAGGCCTTGATGTCGCGTTTCGCGCCTGTTGCTCCCGGCTGGACGCTGCAGCACGGCAAGATGGTGGTCGAACTGCGCCCCGCGCGTGCCAGCAAAGGCAAGGCGCTGGAAGCCTTCCTGCAGGAAGCGCCGTTCAAAGGCAGGATGCCCCTGGCGATCGGTGACGATCTCACCGACGAGGCGATGTTCGAAACCGTCAACAGCCTCGGCGGCCAGTCGATCCGTGTCGGATCGGCGGGGACCCAAACAGGTGCTCGCGCGTTGATATCATCGCCAGCAGCTCTGCGGACCCTGATCGCCCGCACTGCAGCCTAATTCAATTCAATCATCAATATTCGAAAGTTCCCATGGGTCGACTTGTCGTTATTTCCAATCGAGTTCCCGTCCCCACGCGCAACGGCGATGCTCCCGCCGGCGGCCTGGCGGTTGCCCTCAATGCCGCCTTGCAGGAGCGTGGCGGCATCTGGTTCGGATGGTCCGGAAAATCCAGCCCTGGCGCGGAGCCCCCTCCCCCCCGATTCCAGCAGCAGGGCAATATCTCTTATGTGCTGACCGACCTGACCGAGACCGATGTCGAGGAATATTATCACGGCTTCGCCAACCGGGTGCTCTGGCCGATCTGCCACTATCGCCTCGATCTCGCCGAATATGGCCGCAAGGAAATGGCGGGATATTTTCGCGTCAACCGCCTGTTCGCCCATCGCCTGGCACCCTTGATCCAGCCGGACGACATCTTATGGGTCCATGACTATCACCTGATCCCCCTCGCCTTCGAACTGCGGCAGATGGGCATCAAGAACACCATCGGCTTCTTCCTGCATATTCCCTGGCCACCCTCCGATGTGATCGCCGCCATGCCCATGCACGAGGAGATCATTCGAGGCCTCTCCCACTACGATCTCATCGGCTTCCAGACCGACTACGATCTCGACAATTTCGCAGGCTATCTCGCTCGCGAAGGCATCGCCAGGAACCTGGGGGACGGCCGTTTCGAATATCATGGCCTGCATTTCAAGGCTGCCGTGCATGGCATCGGCATCGAAACCAAGTCGTTCGCCCAGATGGCGCAGGTCGCGATCGGCAACAGTGCCGTCCGCAAGGCGCGCCAGAGCGTGGAAAGCCGCGATCTCATCATCGGCGTCGACAGGCTCGACTATTCCAAGGGCCTGACCCAGCGCATCGATGCCTTCGAGCGCTTCCTGAGGGCTTATCCGGGTTACCACAACAAGGTCACCTATCTGCAGATCACACCGAAATCTCGTTCCGAGGTACCGGAATACGAGACGATGCAGAAAATGGTGGCTGAGGAGGCCGGCCGTGTGAACGGTGCCATGGGCACGCTGGATTGGGTTCCCATCCGCTATGTCAATCGCTCAGTCGGACGCCACATCCTGGCCGGACTCTACCGGATTGCCAGGGTCGGGCTGGTCACGCCGCTACGCGACGGTATGAACCTGGTTGCCAAGGAGTTCATCGCCGCCCAGGATCCCGATAATCCGGGCGTCCTCGTTTTGTCGCGCTTTGCCGGCGCCGCGCGTGAACTGAAAGGCGCGGTGCTCGTCAATCCCTACGATACCGAGGGAACGGCCAATGCGATTGCCCGTGCCTTGAGCATGTCGCTGCAGGAGCGACGCGAGCGCTGGCAGAACATGATGAATTTCCTGCTCGAGCATGACGTCTCGCACTGGTGCGACGCTTTCCTCAAGGATCTGACTCAGGACAAAGAGATGCAGGCGGCCCCGATCGTGACCAAGGCCAGTGCCTGACTGCGCCCTGATACCGGAATCTCCCAGGAAATATAGGATTTCCACATAGGGCACTGAGATCAGGCTATGATCTTGGCCAGAAGGGTCGAGGGAGCAATGACACTCCCTCCCCTGCCCGACAAAAGCAATTTTCTGCCCAGCAACCTCGGCACTCGTGCGGGGGCGGCATGCTGCCTTGTGCGACCAGCACGCTGGACCATTCCAAACTGGAATGGCCTCTTGCCCAATCGTCGATATCGGGGCCCGAAAGAAAGCGATAGGGCTAGCCCTCGGGCCGCAGCGAATGACATTGCCTGTGTCGGCCACCGCATCTCTTGGCGAGACCTACCGTGCTGAATGATCCGCGCTCCCACGGCCTCTGGGAAAAGACCGCTCCCCGCGCCCCGCAAACCGAACCGCTCCGCCGATCCCTTACCGCTGATGTCGCCGTCATCGGCGGTGGCTATACGGGGCTGTCGGCCGCCCTGCATCTGGCGCAGGCCGGTGCATGCGTGCATCTGCTGGAGGCCGTCGAGATCGGTTTTGGTGGCTCCGGCCGCAATGTCGGCCTGATCAATGCCGGCATGTGGGTCATGCCGCAGGATCTGCCCGGGGAACTGGGCCCTGTCTATGGCGAGCGCCTTTTGCAGATGCTCGGCGACGCGCCGGCTGTGGTCAAGGACCTGATCGCCCGTCACGATATCGCCTGCGAACTCAGGACGAACGGCACGCTGCACTGCGCCGTCGGGCGCAAGGGGCTGCAGGAAATCGAAGAACGTACCCGTCAGTGGCGCAAGCGGGGGGCTCCGGTCGAGCTTCTCGACGCCGGGGAAACCGCAAGGCGGGTTGGCACGCAGGCCTATGCCGGCGCCCTTCTCGACAGAAGAGCCGGCACGCTACAGCCCTTGGCTTATGCAAGGGGCCTTGCCGATGCGGTGCTGCGCCAGGGCGGCCACATTCACACGGGCAGCCCTGTTATCGAGGTCGAGCATCGCGACGCCCGTTGGGTGGTAACCACCCCGCAGGGGCAGGTGACGGCGGCCTGGATCGTGGTGGGGACCGACGCCTATGGTCAGGGACCCTGGGAAAAGGTGCGCAACGAGCAGGTGCATCTGCCCTATTTCAATCTGGCCACCGCTCCCCTCGCGCCGGAACTGCGCAAGCAGATCCTGCCGGGTGGCGAGGGCGTCTGGGACACCCGCACCGTGCTCTCGTCTTTCCGCATGGATCAGTCCGGGCGACTGGTCTTCGGCAGCGTGGGCGCGCTGAGCAAAACCGGCGCCGCCATCCACAAGAACTGGGCGAAGCGCGCCTTGCGGAAATTGTTCCCGGGCCTCGCGCATGTGGAATTCGAGCATGAATGGTTCGGCAAGATCGGCATGACCGGCAATGCCCTGCCCCGCTTCCACAGCTACGGACCGCAAGCTATCGGTTTTTCCGGCTATAATGGCCGCGGCATTGCCCCGGGCACCGTTTTCGGCCGGGCGTTGGCGGATCATATCCTCGGCACAATAAGCGAAGCCGAGTTGCCGCTGGCAAGAACCGACCTCATGCCGGCCGCCTTCCGGTCCTTGAAGGAAACCGGCTATGAAGTGGGCGCCCAGTTTGCCCACATGGTTGACAGGCGCCTCTAATTTCATGAATGATATATAAATCAGATAGTTATATATATTTTTTAAGTTAATATACTGAAACTGATCGCCAAGACGATTGTCTATTCGCCTTCGGGCGAGGCCTGTGTACGGAGCCATTGCCGAAAGGCCAGCAGGGGCGGATGCATGGCACGGTCGGCGGGCCAGACCAGATAATAGGCTTCCGCACTCACCATCGGCAGATCGAGGGCTCGGACCAGCCGGCCCGTCTCGAGCTCCTCGAGGATGAGGAATTCGGGCAGCAGGGCGACCCCGAGCCCTGCGATCGCAGCCTGGGCGGCCGTGGCAAATTGGTCGAACAGCATGCCCCGCACCGATTGGGCCGGCGCACCATGCAGGGCGAACCAGCGCTCCCAGGCATCGGGCCTGGTGGTCAGATGCAACAGCGAGGCATTGCGGAGATCGGCGGCGGACTGGAATCCGTGCTGATCGCGCAAGGCCGGGCTGCAGGCGGGGACCACGGTCTCGGAGCGGATCTTTTCCATTTCGCCGCCGGGCCAGTCCGAACCACCGAAATGGATGGCGGCATCGACCGGGTCCTGGCGGAAATCGAAATAGGACAGGCGCGTCACCAGATTGATGGTGATGCCGGGGTTGTGCGACAGGAATTGCGGCAGCCTCGGTGCCAGCCAGCGCGTGCCGAAGGTCGGCAGGATCGCCAGGGTGAGCGTTCCCCCCAGCGGATTGGCCCGAAGCATCAGCGAGGCGGTGCCGATCTTGCGGAGGGCATCGCGGATTTCACGCGCATAGGCTTCCCCGCCGGGCGTGACGCTGATGGTCTGCTTTTCGCGGTGGAACAGTTCGACCTCGAGTTGCTCCTCGAGAAGCTTGATCTGACGGCTGACGGCGCTTTGTGTCAGGTTGAGTTCCCTGGCTGCGGCTGTCACGCTGCCTGTGCGCGCCGCCGCCTCGAAGGCACAGAGCAGGGAAATCGAAGGCAGAAAACGGCGTGGCCCTTGCATCGCCTCACCCGCGAACAGGCATGAGCCGTCCCGGAGGCCGGGCTATCGATGGGCACTTCCGCCAGCAACGTCGTTTCATTGGGCTCCCGCTTGGCTCGCAACCACGCTCATTCCCGTTCGGTATGAACTGTTGAAATAACATTGGTATCCAACCTGTGTCTACCGGCGCATGAAGCTCGATAACATGACGATTGCGAATGAGATCGTCACCCAATCGAGACGCAACGGGAGCCCGGGACATGGCCAACCAGACCTTCTTGCATCCGGACGAGATCCGGACCCTGTTCTCGACGGCCATGTCGAGGATGTATCGTAGCGAGGTGCCGCAATATGGCACGCTCATGGAGTTGGTCGCCGACGTCAACGAGGCCACCCTCGCCGAGGACGGCGCGTTGCGGGAGACCTTGACGCGCCATGACGAACTCGCCCGCCTGAGCGTCGAGCGTCATGGCGCCATCCGCCTTGGTACAGCCAAGGAACTGTTCGACATTCGCCGCGTCTTCGCCGTGATGGGCATGTTTCCCGTTGGCTATTACGATCTTTCGGTCGCCGGCGTTCCCGTCCACTCCACCGCCTTCCGCCCGATCGACGATGCCAGCCTGCGCCGCAACCCCTTCCGCGTCTTCACCTCGCTGCTCCGGCTTGAGCTGATCGAGGACGAGGCGTTGCGCGCCGAGGCGGCCCGCATCCTGGCGGGGCGGCGCATCTTCACGGTGCGCGCGCTGGAACTGGCCGCCCGCTTCGAAATGCTGGGCGGCCTGACGCCGGACGAAGCGCAGGAGTTCGTCGCCGAAGCGCTCGAGACCTTCCGCTGGCACGCCAAGGCCACGGTCTCGCTCGGCACCTATGAGAAGCTGCACGATGCCCATCGCCTGATCGCCGACGTCGTCAGCTTCAAGGGCCCGCATATAAACCACCTGACGCCGCGCACCCTCGATATCGACGCCGTGCAGGCCGGCATGCCCGCCCGCGGCATCACGCCCAAGGCCGTCATCGAAGGCCCGCCCCGGCGCAACTGCGCCATTCTGCTGCGCCAGACCAGTTTCAAGGCACTGGAGGAGTCGATCGAGTTCCGGACCGAGAACGGTGATGACCGTGACGGCACGCACACCGCCCGTTTCGGCGAGATCGAGCAGCGTGGCATCGCGCTCACCGCCAAAGGGCGCCGGCTCTACGACACGCTGCTCGCCGGCGTACGGGCCGAAGCCCGGGTCGGCCAGGGCGGCGCTGGCGCCGGCGACTATCAGGCGGAACTGTCCGAGCGCTTCGCCGCCTTCCCCGACGAGTGGGCGGAACTGCGCGCTCAGGGCCTTGCCTTCTTCCGTTATTCAACGACCGAGCACGGCCTCGCCGCTCGGCAGCGCAAGCGGCTTCCCGCAAGCGTCGACGAACTGGTCCAGGCCGGCTTCCTGCGCTTCGACCCAATCGTCTACGAGGACTTTCTGCCTGTCAGTGCCGCCGGCATCTTCCAATCGAACCTCGGCACCGACGAGCAGCAGAATTATGGCGAACGCTCCAACCGCATCGAGTTCGAACGCGCCCTTGGCGCCCCCGTCCAGGACGAACTCGCCCTCTATGCCGCCACCGAAAAGCGATCGCTGGATCTGGCCCTCGCACAGCTCGGCGATCCCCATTTGACGATGATGGCCATCGCGTAGGGATCGGCGCGGCCATGAATATGAGAGTGCAGGTCGAGGACAAGGCCGTCCCGTCGGGCCTCGATGCTTTCCTGTCCGCGCTGGTGTCTGCCGGCTATGCCGGCGACATCGCGCGCGATCGCGCGACCCGCATCGTTCATGCCACGGACAACAGCATCTACCAGGTCGAGCCGACTGCGGTGCTGTTTACGCGCGATAGCGAGGATATCGCCCGCGTCGTCCGGCTGGCGGCTGATCATCGCATTCCGCTCTCGCCGCGCGGTGGCGGCACCGGCACCAACGGCCAGTCGCTGACGCGCGGGGTGCTGGTCGACACTTCCCGTCATATGAACCGCATCCTCGAATTCGACCTCGAACGGCAAAAGGTAACGGTCGAGCCGGGCGTGGTGCTCAACCAGCTCAACGCCTATCTGCAGCCTCACGGCTTGTTCTTTCCGCCCACCGTCTCCACCGCCTCGCGGGCCACGCTTGGCGGCATGGTTGCGACCGATGCCTCCGGCAAAGGCTCGCGCATCTATGGCAAGATCTCCGACTATATCGAGGCGATGGAGATCATTCTCGCCAATGGTGAGACCGTCCAGGTCGCGGCGATGCCGATTGCGGAAGCCCGCGAACTGGCCCGGCGCGAGGACGCTGCCGGCCGCATCCATCGCGAAGTCCTGCGGGTCGTCGATGAAAACGCCGAGCTGATTGCCTCGACCTTTCCGCAGATGAACCGGGGCCTGACCGGCTACAATCTCAAGCAGGTGCTCGGCGAGGATGGGCTGTTCCGCCTGTCCTATCTCCTGGCCGGCTCGGAAGGCACCCTCGCCTTCACCACCCGGCTGACCCTGCGGCTGCGCAGGCGCCCGGCCTGCCGGGCCCTGGTGCCGGTTCGCTACGCCACGTTCCAGGCGGCCCTCGTCGACGTCCAGCGCCTGCTGCAGGCCGAGCCGGCGGCGATCGAAATTCTGGACGACACTATCTTGTCCCTCGCCAGGCAGGACGTGGTGTGGGGAGAGATCGAAAGCGTTCTGGGACGCGATGACGGCAGCCCGGTGGGTGGGCTGAACTTCGTGGAGTTCGTCGGCGAGGCCCAGAGCGATATCGACGCGGCTTTGGCCCGCTTGTCGAACCTGCTCGCAGCCGAGCCGGACGCCGTTCTCGACTGGAAGGTCGTCACCGACCCCAAGACCATCGCCGGCCTGTGGTCCCTGCGCGAAAAGGCCGTCGGGCTGCTCGGTCGTCTTGGCGGAGGCAAGCAAGGCACGCCTTTCGTCGAGGATACCGCCGTTCCGCCCGAGAAACTGGCGCCCTATGTGGAAGAGCTCCGCGCCATCCTTGATCGTCACGGCCTCGCCTATGGCATGTTCGGCCATGCCGATGTCGGCTGCCTGCATGTGCGCCCGGCCCTTGACATGCGCCTGCCTGAGGATGCCGCTCTGATCCGGCCGGTCAGCGATGCCGTCGCCGCCCTGACCAAGAAATATGGCGGCCTGCTCTGGGGTGAGCATGGCCGCGGCTATCGCGGCGAATATTCGCCCTTTTTCTTCGGTGGCAAACTCTATGAGGAGCTGTGTGCCCTGAAGAGGGCCTTCGACCCGTTGAATCTGCTCAATCCCGGCAAGCTCGCCAGCGCTGATGCCGTCCTTCATCCGGTCGAGCGCATCGATGCCGTGCCGCTGCGCGGCGAGAAGGACCGAGCCATCGCCGCGCCGCTGCAGCGCGATTACGACAAGGCGATCGCCTGCAACGGCAATGGCGCCTGCTTCAATTGGGACAAGCACGATCCGATGTGCCCGTCCTACAAGTTCACCCGCGACCGCCGCCATTCGCCCAAGGGCCGGGCGGCGATGCTGCGTGAATGGGCGCGTTCGACCTCGGTCATCGAAACTCAACCGGCCGAAGCCCGGGACGCCGCCGAGATCGAGGACGAGCTCAAGGCTTCGCTGGATCTTTGCCTGGCCTGCAAGGCCTGTTCCAGCCAATGTCCGGTAAAGGTCGATATTCCCGCCATGAAGGCGCGTTTCCTCCAGCGCTACTTCACGCGCCGCCGCAGGCCGCTGCGCCATCGCGTCGTCGCTGCGATGGAGCCCGGCCTGGCTCTGGCCCGGCGCTTTCCCGGAATCGCCAATCTCGGCCTGCGCCTGATGGCGACGCCGCGCCTGGCGCGCTGGACCGGCCTCACCGACCTGCCGCGCCTGTCGGTGCCTGCACCGGCACCTCGCCTTCAGCCGCGCGACCTCGGCGGGCTTGCCGCCGGCGCCGGGCCGAACGCCGTCATCCTGATGGAAGACAGTTTCACCAGTTCCTTCGACGGCGGCGTG
Organism: Labrys sp. (in: a-proteobacteria); assembly: GCF_047605565.1. NCBI lineage: Bacteria > Pseudomonadati > Pseudomonadota > Alphaproteobacteria > Hyphomicrobiales > Xanthobacteraceae > Labrys > Labrys sp. (in: a-proteobacteria). Next base: position 100,329 of record NZ_JASGFM010000015.1, on the reverse strand, counting down.
GTCGATGCCGTCGCCGGCCTGCTGGCGCGGCTCGGCTTTGAGGTGCACCGGGCGTCTCCTGCCGCCAACGGCAAGGCGCTGCATGCCCTTGGCATGCTCGACGCGTTCAACAAGGTCGCCGGCGCGGCCCGGGCCCATCAAAACGCATTGCTGGCCACGGGATTGCCGGTGGTCGGCATCGAACCCGTCGCCGTGCTGATGGGCCGGCATGAATATGTCGGACCCGGATTGGGGGAGCCTCTCGCCGTGCTCGGCCTCGACGAATTCCTGGCGCAGGCGCTCGAAAGCGGCCGGCTGGGACAGGCCCTCCCCGCTTCCGGGACCGCAGGCTTTCACCTTCTACCCCATTGCACCGAGAAGACGGCCAGGCCCGGCACCGGCCAGGCCTGGACCCGGATCTTCAAGCATTTCGGCCTCGAGCTCACCGTGCCGGCCACGGGTTGCTGCGGCATGGCCGGCCTGTTCGGGCACGAAGCCGAGCATGTTGAGATGTCGAAGGGCCTGTTCGCCATGAGCTGGGCACCGCGTCTTGACGGCCTTGCGCCCTCCGCGGTGCTCGCCACCGGCTTTTCCTGCCGCTGCCAGACCGAGCGCTGCCAGGGCTATGCCCCCCGCCATCCGGCGCAGGCCCTCCTCACGCATCTGGAGAGCCTTGCCCCACCGTCCCAGCCCCAGTTTCGCCAATCCAGACTTCACCAATCCAGACTTCACCAATCCAGACTTGGAGACACCCGATGAACGCCCCGCTTCGCAGCTCTGCCGTGCCTTTGTCCGTCACCGCCGATACCATCGCGCTGCTCGACCAGATCGGCGTCAGGCCTGAACTCTATACCGGCGGCAGCCTCCCGGCCCGCTCGCCGATCACCGGCGAGACCCTGGCCGGCGTGCCGGCCATCGGCACCGAGGAGGCGCTGGCGCGCATCGAAGCCGCCCATCGGGCCTTCCGCACCTGGCGCAACGTGCCCGCTCCCCGTCGCGGCGAGTTCGTACGCCTGCTCGGCGAGGAGTTGCGCGCCCACAAGGCTTCGCTCGGCCGGCTGATCTCGATCGAGGTCGGCAAGACCGCCTCCGAGGGCCTGGGTGAAGTCCAGGAGATGATCGACATCTGCGACTTCGCCGTCGGCCTGTCGCGCCAGCTCTACGGCCTCACCATCGCCACCGAGCGCGGCGACCATCGCATGATGGAGACTTGGCACCCCCTCGGCGTCGCTGGGGTGATCTCGGCCTTCAATTTCCCGGCGGCGGTCTGGTCGTGGAACGCGGCCCTCGCTCTGGTCTGCGGCAATGCCGTGGTGTGGAAACCCTCCGAGAAGACCCTGCTGGTCGCCCTGGCGACGCAGGCGCTGGTCGAGCGCGCCCTGGCCCGCTTCGCGGCCGAAGGCGATGCCGCGCCGGAAGGCCTCATCAGCGTACTCGCCGGCGACCGTAGCATCGGCGAACTCCTGGTCGACCACCCCAAGGTTCCCCTGGTTTCGGCCACCGGATCCACCGCGATGGGCCGGGCGGTCGGGCCGCGCCTGTCCCAGCGCTTCGCCCGCTCCATCCTGGAGCTCGGCGGCAACAATGCCGCCATCGTCTGCCCTTCGGCCGATCTCGACCTCACCTTGCGCGGCGTCGCCTTCGCGGCCATGGGCACGGCCGGCCAGCGCTGCACCAGCCTGCGCCGCCTCTTCGTGCATGACAGCGTCTATGAGGCCCTGGTGCCGCGCCTCAAGCGTGCCTATGCCTCGGTCTCGATCGGCAGCCCGCTCGAAGCCGGCACGTTGATCGGGCCGCTGATCGACGAAGCCGCCTTCAAGGCCATGCAGAAGGCTCTCGTCGCCGCGAAGGAAGCGGGCGGCAGCGTGCATGGCGGCGATCGCGTTGATCTCGGCCTGGCGGATGCCTATTACGTCGCGCCGGCCCTGGTGGAAATGCCCGGACAGCGCGGCCCCGTGCTGGAAGAGACCTTCGCCCCCATCCTCTATGTGATGAAATACAGCGATCTCGACACGGTGCTGGAGCTCCATAACGACGTGCCGCAGGGCCTGTCCTCCTCCATCTTCACCAACGACCTGCGCGAGGCCGAGACCTTCCTGTCGGCGCGCGGCTCCGATTGCGGCATCGCCAATGTCAATATCGGCCCCTCCGGGGCCGAGATCGGCGGTGCCTTCGGCGGCGAGAAGGAAACCGGCGGCGGGCGCGAGTCCGGTTCGGACGCCTGGAAGGCCTATATGCGCCGGGCCACCAACACCATCAATTACGGCCGCACCCTGCCGCTCGCCCAGGGCGTGAAGTTCGACGTCGAGTGAGACTGCCATGAACAGGGATGTGCGGATGTCACGGGGCTTTCGTCTCGCGCGCCGGATCACGGTTCCGCCCCGGCAATGGCTGCCTCCTCTCCTGGTTCGGTTGCGGTTTGACGGAATCGGTGGGAATCGCGAAGACGCCTGAGACAAGGTGCAAGAGCGCAGGCAAGGCTTGCGCTCGAACGCATCTGCTCCAGGGTTGGCGAGAGCAACCCGCCCCAATGATCGTTCCAGACGGGGGGATCGCGTGCCGATCGACGTCATCATCCGCGATTTCAGCGCCACCGACCGCGAGCCTTGCACCCGAATCTTGTCCAAGGCCGGCCGCCAGGCCTTCTACTGGGCCGATTGGCCCGTCTTCGACGGCCCTGGTTTCGATGAGGTCACGAAGGGCGAAAGAATATTGGTGGCCGAGGCGCGCAACCAGGTCGCCGGCTTTGCCGCCGTCTACACGCCTGAGAATTTCCTGCATCACCTCTATGTCGATCCCGACCTCGCCGGCTGCGGCGTCGGGGTTGCCTTGCTCGGCGAGGCCGTCAGGCAATACGGCCCGGCCCTGTCGCTGAAATGCCAGACCCGCAACCAGGTGGCGCGAAACTTCTATCGCAAATGCGGCTGGCTGGAGGACGAACAAGGCGGTGGGACCGACGGGATCGGCTCCTGGCTCTTCATCCGCAGTCCCCAGGCTGCCTTGCAGGCCGGCGCCTCTCGCGGGGACTGATCGGCCCCAATGGCCGTCTTGCGGGGCGCTTCGCGATGCTGGAACCCGTGAGCATCCCCGTGGACGCACGCTCAGTCGCCGATCGAACGAATGACCCTGGCCGGATTGCCTGCGACGAGCGTATTCGGGGGCACGTCCCTTGTGACCACGGAACCCGCCGCAACAACCGAGTTTTCTCCGATCGTCACCCCGCCGATGATCGTCACGCTGCCAGCGATCCAGACATTTCTCTCAATCGCAACGGGCTTTGCGATGACGGAGGCGCGCCGTTGCGAAGGCTCGAGGGGATGGCTGGACGTGAGAATGCTTACATTCGGGCCGATCATCACATCATCGGCAATATCCAGACCGCCAAGGTCGTAGAACGTACAGTTCTGATTGATGAAAACGTTGCGCCCGACGCGGGTGTCCGTCCCGCCGGTCGTGTAGAATGGCGGGATCAGCACGAAGCTGTCGTCCACCTTCCGGCCGATGAGGTCGCCGAACAGCGTCCGGACCTCATCCGCATCGTTGAACGTCAAGCGGTTGAGAGCCGCCGTGATCGCCATCGCCCGCTGGACGCTTGCCAGCATGGCCGCTGATTCAGGCGTTCTCCTGGGAATGATCTTGGTGCGATCATCGTGCGCCATTGGCTGTTTTCCTTCGGACACGGTCGAGTGAGCGTTCGACACATGGCGGCCGCGCCACGATTCGATGACGATAACGCCAGGGTTCTTGCGGCCGGTTTAAGCGAGAGCCCGTATGGATTTGGCCCTCTCCCATAAACCGGCCCTGCCCTGGCGGGCGCCGATAGGTTATCGTTCACGCAGCCTCATCCCGAGCGAACTCTGACAAAGAACCATGCCGATAGATCGCAGCCCCCCGCTTCCCGCGCGCTTTCCCGAAAGGCGCGACCAGACCTCGGGCCTCAATCTGGTGCAGGCAGCCGATCACAATCTGCGCGTTACTCTGGAGGCATTGCGGCGCGGCGGGGCGATGACGCGGCTCGAACTCGCCCAGGTCACCGGCCTCACCGTGCCGGGCATCGCCAACATCCTGCGCCGCCTGACCGGCGAAGGCCTGATCGAGACCAACAGCTCGGCGCGCTCGGACCGCTTTGCCATTCGCCGGGGCAGCGCCGTGTCGATCGGGGTCGATCTTGCCGGCGCACGGGCGAGGCTGATCGCCGCCGATCTTGCCGGCACGCCGCTCTTTGCCGAGGAAGCGCCGGCCGCGGAGAGCGAGCCGGCCGAGGCTACCGCCTGGATCCGGCGGGCGATCTCCCGGCTCTCGGCGACGGCACCGGGCGGCCGTCTGTTCGGCATCGGCGTGACGGCAGGCGAACATGCCGAGGCGATCCGGGCCGCGCTTGCTCCCTACCGGGCCATCGTCGAACGCGATACGGTCGCTGCGGCGATCAGCGAGAGGCAATCCGGCATTGCAACGGCAGATGACAGTTTCGTCTTCATCCTGCTCGGCGCCGCCGTGCGCGCCGGCATGATCATCGGCGGCACCGTCTTCGACGGCGCCGAGCACAAGGCCGGCCTGGTCGGATTGATGCGCACCGGCCGCGACGGGCGCTATCTCGACCAGGTAGCGGCGACCAGCCGCCTGCCAAGCCATGATTTGTCGGACCCTGCCGTGCAGCAATGGCTCGACGATGCCGCCGAGCATCTGACCGACATGATCATCGCCATGGCAGCCTTCATCGGGCCGCGCCTGATCGTGGTGGGCGGCCGCTTGCCGACGCTGCTTCTGGAAGCGCTTGCCGCACGCCTGCAGGTGCTGCGCCGGAGCCGGATGATCGACCCGACACACCCGTTCTGGCTGCCGGAAATCCGCTGCAGTACGCTCTCCGAGCAGGGCGTGGCACAAGGGATCGCGGCGATCCCCTTCCTCGATATCCTGCTGCCGGACATGCGCCGAACCGTCCTTGTCCGCCAGAGCCTCAGCGAAGATCGCGGGCCCGCAAGGGCGAACGCGTCCGCTGGGCCGGATCGGCCGCCTCCAGCCTGAGGGCATGGGCGAGCGGCATGGTTGCCGCCCCCAGCGCCGCGGCATCTTCCGAGCCCCCGGCACGATAGACCGGCGGTATCGGCCTTGGATCGCGTGCAAGTTCCTCGTGGACGAAGAGCAGCAGCTTGTCCATCAAGGTCACCGGCAGGCGGCCGCCGATCAACACCGCATCGGGATTGATCAGGAGGCCGATATCGATGGCCGCCTCGGCCAGATGCCGGGCCGCCATGCGCAGCCAGATCAACACCAGATCCTTGCCACGCTCGTCGAGCCCCAGCAATTGCTGGGGCTGTGTGACGGCGATGCCGTGCCGGGCCAGAAAGTCGTAGAGCTGCAGCAGCGAGACGAGCTGGCCGAGCGGCTGCACACCGTCGCCTTCCCGGCCCCCCGCAGGCGACAGCGGCAGCCAGCCGATTTCCCCGCTGATACCGCTGGACCCGTGATAGCAGGCGCCGTCGAGCACGATGCCCCCGCCCAGCCCCGCGCCGATGAAGATGTAGAAAAAGCTGCGGATCTCCACGCCGAGCCCATAGGTGAGCTCGCCGATCGCTGCGGCCGTCGCGTCATTGTCGATGAAGACAGGCTGTTCCGTGAAGGCGGCAAAGCGGGCGCGGATATCCGTCTCTTCCCAGATGGAATAGGCCTCGGGCATGCCGATGAAGGGAATCTCGCCCAGGAGGTCGGGAATGGCGAGGCCGATGCCGACCAGCTTGTTCTCGTCGATGGCATGGCGACGCCGGAAGGTCTTGAGAGCCTCCTTCACCTCGGCGAAGAAGGCGTCGGGCAGGAGATAGCGCACCTCCCGATGCAGCCGGTCACGCACCGTGCCGAGCGCATCGACGGCGACGATCGTGAGATGGTCGCGCCCGAGGCCGATGCCCACCGAAAAGCAGCCCTCGGGATTGATCTCCAGCTCGATCGCCGGCTGCCCGCGCATGCCGTAGCGCCGGCGTGCCTCGATGATCAGCCCGTCATCGAGCAGCTTTTCGGTGATGCGGGCGACCGCCTGCTTGCTGAGGCCGGAACGGCGCGCCAGCTCGGTGCGCGAAATCGGCTGGCTCCAGCGGATGGTGCGCAGGATCACGGCCTGGTTGTGGCTGGCGGCGTGGCCGGAATTGGAGCCGGCAAGCTCGCCCGGCAGGAGGGAGGATTTCATATCCGGACCGATCAAGCCGCACGCTATCCCATCTTGTCAACCGTGGCGCTCGGCGCGGGCATTCTCCTGGGAGCGCGGGCGTCGTCGCCCGCTCTTGAAAACGGGACGCTCGATGAAGAGAAGGCGGATCGTCAGACACTCACTTGAGTATCGTAGGGACGTCCGCCCTCCCGGAAAGTTACTCCCTCTTCAGCACCCAGCTGCGCACCTCGAAGGGCTTGAGATCCGGGCCATCGGCCCGCAACACCGCCTCTTCGAGGATGTCGACGGCCTCGCCGAGCCGCCAGCCCGCGGCCGGTTTGACGGCGAAGGCACCGCGGGCGCCGGCGGGCTCATAGACGCGCAGGATGAGCCCCCCGCCCTGTTCCGCCCGCTTGAGACCGCCAAGCCCGGCCGCGATGCCCTCGACGGCGAGCGGCCGATGCGACCCCGGATGCAGGCCGGTGGCAGCGAGTGCCAGCACCGGCTGGTTCAAATCGAGCGCCTCCTCGCGTACGCCGCCCTCATGCCAGCTGCCCTGGTGCGGCAGGAGCGCATAGGTGAAGCTCTGCTCGCCCTCATCGGCCAGCGGATCGGGATAGATGGGCGCACGCACCAGGCTCAGCCCGAGCACATTGCCCTTTACGCTATGGCCATATTTGGCGTCGTTCAGGATGGCGACGCCGAAACCGGGCTCCGACAGATCGGCAAAACGATGGGCCGGCACCTCATATTGGGCGCTCTCCCAAGAGGTGTTGTCGCGGGTCGAACGCCCTACGACACCGAAGGCACATTCGAAGGTGGCGAAGTCCGAGCGTACCGCCACCGGCGTCAGGGTCCTGAGCAGCACGCGGCGATCATGCCAGTCGAGATCGGTCCTGATCTCCAGGCGCGGCGAGTTGGCCCACAGCCGCAGGGTCTGGCTAATGGTGGAGTCGCGGAAGCGCCTGACGATCCTGACGGCAACGCGATGCGGACCGGTCTCGACGATTTCGATCGCCTCCACCGCCGTCAGTTCCTGGCCATTGGCGGTGTAGTCGTCCTCGATGTCCCAGGCATCCCAGTTGCGCGGTTTGTCCATGGCATAGGCCCAGAGCTGGTTGCCGCGGCCGGCCAGCGCCTCGCGCGCGGCACGCTTGTCGTAAAGGCTAGCGAGCGTGCCGTCGCCATTGAGTGCAACCCGCACGAAGCGGTTTTCGAGGCCGGTCTTCGAGACCATGAGGCCCGAGGTCGGCACCAGTCCAGCACGATCGAGCACAGCGATGCCCAGAGGAGGCAGCGTCCCTTCCGGCGCCAGGGGAGCGCCGTCGATTTCGCAGCGGATGGGCCGCGCATGAAGGTCGGGATTGACCACCACCAGCACATCCGCCGACCCGCTTTTGGGAAGCTGCGCCGCCACGGCGGCGAGCCCGGCTTTCTGCACTTCCCGGCCCGTCGCCAGCGCCTCGCCGAGCTCACGCTCGGCATCCTCGTAGATCTCGCGAATGCCCGAGCCCGGCAGGATGTCGTGAAACTCGTTCTTGAGCACCTTGTGCCAGGCCGGCTCCAGGCTGTCGGGCAGAGGGCCGCCGAGCAGTGCCGCCAGCGAGGCGACGGTCTCTGCCGTGATCAGGGCCCTCTCGGCGTGGCGGTGCAGCTTTTTGGTGTGACTTTGCGTGGTCAGCGTGGCCCGGTGCAGTTCGAGATAGATTTCGCCCGACCAGACCGGGATTTTCTCCGCCGGCACTTCGTTGTGTATACGAGCGTAGAAATCTTCGACCCGGACCGGCCTGAGCGCCGGGATCGCCGGGAAATCGGCGAGCTGGGCCTGACGCTCCAGCATTTCCGGCGTGGTGCCGCCGCCGCCATCGCCATAGCCGACAGCGAGCAGGCTTTCGTCATGGATGTCCTTGCGGCGGAAATTCTTCCAGGTCGGGATGACGGCCGCCGGTTCGGTCGAGCCATTATAGCCGTGCAGCGGATTGTCGAAGGTGTGGGCGATCACCCGGCTGCCATCGAGACCCTCCCAGAAGAAGAGGTCATGCGGGAAGCGATTGGTCTCCGACCAGTTCACCTTGATGGTGAAGAAGGAATCCATGCCGCCCTGCCTGAGCAGTTGCGGCAGGGCCGGCGAGAAGCCGAAGCAATCCGGCAGCCAGCAGACGCGATGGCGCACGCCGAACTGGCGCTGGAAGTAGCGCTGGCCGTAGAGAATCTGGCGCACGAAGCTCTCGCCCGTCGGCATGTTGGTGTCGGGCTCGACCCACATGCCGCCGATGGTTTCCCATTGGCCCTTCTTCACCGCCGCGGCGATATCGGCGAACAGCGCCGGATCGTCCTCCTCGATCTGGGCGTAATAGGCAGCCGTGGACTGATTGAAGACGAAGCTCGGGAACTGCTCCATCAGGCGCAGGGCCGTGTGGAAGGTGCGGCGCGCCTTGCGCCGCGTCTCGTCATAGGGCCAGAGCCAGGCGAGATCGATATGGGCATGGCCGGTGATACCGAGCTTGCCTTGCTGGGGAAAGCGGACCTTGAGGGCGCGCAATTCGGCGACGAGCGCATCATGCGCCGCCGCCACGCTGGCGCGATGGTCCTGCCGCAGGCCGTCGGGGTTCGATTTCAGGGCCGGCAACTGCCAGATCGAGCGCTGCTGGGTGTAGTCGCCCATGCGCGCGACATAGTCCGAGGTGGCCGAAGGCCAGTCGAGCGCGGCATGAGTGCGCTCGGCCGCGCCGACGAGATGGGGCACCACCTCATGCTCGCCCAGCAGCCGCGCTACCTCGGCCACCTGCTTGAGCAGCAGGCGCAGCCGATGCACGGATGGTTCGATGCGCGCCAGGCGTGCCGCCACCAGGCGTGGCTCGGGCACCGGCTCGCCGAAGGGGAGCCGGGCGACGCTGTCGGTCTCGATCGAGAAGCGCCGGCCGGGTACCGGATATTCCTGGTGGTAGGGATCGTGGCCGTAGCGCTTCTGCCCGGCCTCGCTCGTCAGCGTGACCAGGCTCTCGCCGCCGAGATCGAGGATCAGGCGGACCTCCTCCAAAGGCCAGGACTGGGGCACCTCGGCCTTGGCGGCGAAATGCACGACGCCGTCGCGCCTCGGCCAGTCGGCGCCGAGGGTGATCGGTTCGCCATTGAAGGTCCAGCCTTCGACGGCGACCTTTTCGTGCTCTCGCCAGAAACCGAGCTCGAGCACGCGGACATTCAGGCGATCGATCCGCTGCTGGATCGTAAGTGACATCTTAAACTCCTAGATAAAACAATATGTTATGATCTAACCTTTAACTGCTCCGGCAGTCAGCGCTCCCACCACCATGCGCTGCAGCGCCACGAAGGCGATGATGGCCGGGACGACCGCCACCAGGCAGGCGGCTGCCAGCACCTGGGTGGTGGAGGCATTGGAGGTGCCGGCGAAATTGAAGATCGCCACCGCGATCGGCAGTTGCGGATCCTTGTTGAGTAGCAGGAAGGGGATCAGGAACTGCGACCAGTTGAGGATCATGATCAGGATGAAGGCGGAAGCGATGCCGGGCGTGATCAGCGGCAAAGTGATGCGCCAGAAGATGCCGAAGCGGCTGCAGCCATCGATGGCGGCCGCCTCCTCCAATTCGCGCGGGATGGCGTCGATGGCGCTCTTGAGCAGCCAGGTGCACATGGGAATGCCCACGGCGATATAGACCATGATCACGCCGAAATGGCTGTTGAGCAGGCCGAGATCGCTCATATAGCGATAGAGCGGTACGAGGATGACGAGGGGCGAGACCATCTGGAAGGCGAGGATCGCCATCATCAGGGCCGAGCGGCCGGTGAACCAGAAGCGTGAAAAGGCATAGGCGGCCGGCGCTGCCACTGCGAGGCAGCCGAGCCCCCCGAGCGCCGAGAGTTTCAACCCGTTCCACAGGTAGACCAGGAAGGCGGGGTCGCTCAGCACCTGCTCGAAATTGGCGAGCGTCGGGCGCTTGGGGATGAAGCGGGCTGCCCCCAGAAACACCTCCTGGCGCGAGCGCAGCGCCAGCGACAGCAGCCACAGGAGCGGCGTCAGGAAGAAGGCGGCGATCAGCACGGCCAGTATATAGGTGGCGACATCGCCCCATTTCTCGCGGCGCTCGCCCTTCATGTCCGATCCTCCCAGCGTGGCAGGAAAGCGGCGTAAAACAGGGCCAACGCCAGGCTGATCGCCAGCATCAGCACGGAGAGCATGCTGCCGCCGGCGAGGTCGTAATTGCGGAAGACGGTGTTGTAGGTGAAGAGCGAGAGCACTTCCGTCGCCCGCCCGGGCCCGCCACCGGTGAGGGAGATGATGGCGTCGAAGGTATTGAGCGTCTGGATGGTGATCAGGATCGAATTGACCAGGATGGCGCTGCGCATCATCGGCAGGGTGACGAAGCGGAATTTCTGCCAGCCATTGGCGCCGTCGACATTGGCCGCCTCGTAGAGCGTAGGATCGATGCCCTTGAGCGCGGCGTAGAACACGATCATCGAAAAGGCCGTGCCGCGCCAGACATTGGAGATGATGGCCGAAATCATGGCGTTGCCCGGATCGGACAGCCAGGCCACCGGGGCGATATGCAGCATGCGAAGCACGCTGTTGATCGCCCCGAAAGGCGCCTCCGAGAACAGCATCTGCCAGATCAAGCCGTTGGCGATGCCGGGAATGACCCAGGCGATCAGCACGATGGTGCGGATCACCGTCATGCCGGGCAGGCGGCGGCGCTCGCCGCGGACCACCACCAAAGCGATGCCGAAGCCGACCGCCTGCTGGCCGATCACGCTCGCCGCGCAGAAGACGAAGGTGGTGAGGAGGATATCGCCGAGCGCCGCATTGCCGAGCATGGCGTAGAGGGTGTCGAGCGTATAGCGCTCCTCGGAACTGAGCAGCGTCGCATTGGTCAGGGACAGGCGGAAGACGTCGACGATCGGATAGAGATAGAAGGCGGCGAGCAGCAGCACGGCCGGCGCCAGCCAGGAGAAGGGATTGGTGTCGATCCGCCCGGCCAGGCCGAGCCCGCGCTGGCGGCGCGGCACGGCGGCAATGGCGGCCCTGGTCGTCGACATGGCGTCCCCCTCCTGTCTGGCCCCAATCTGCGGGTTCGGCTGTCCTTCCCTTATTTCTGCCGGGTATAGGCCGCCTGCACGGCGGCATTGGCGGCATCGAGGGCTGCTTCCGGCGTCTTGGTGCCGGCCAGCACCTCGCCCATCATCACCTGGATCTGGTTGGAGATCTCGGCATAGATCGGTACGCCCGGCCTGGCCTGGCCATGGGTGAGTGCCGCCGCAAAGGCCTTGTTCGCCTCGGTCTTGAAGACGTCGAACTTGTCATATTGCGCCTTGGAGGTCGGCAGTTGCTGCTGCAGGGCGTTGCCCAGCCCCGAATAGACCTCCTTGGCGATCGCCGCGCACATGGCGACCTTCTCCGGATCGTTGGCAAAGGCTCCGACCGTCCAGCCGCCGGTACCGGTGGCATTCTGCCCGGCGGTCGGTCCCGGAATCTCCGAGAAGGTCCATTGCTCGAAGGCTTCCGGCTCGAGAATGGTCTTGAGCTGGCCATATTGCCAGTTGCCGCCGATGAACAAGGCTGTCGTCCCGGCTGCAGCGGCGGCGTTCAGCTCGTCATAGTTCATGATGGTGGTGACGCGCTTGGGCGCCGCGCCGGAATCAACGAGATCCTTGAAGTATTTGACGGCCTTGAGGAATTTCTCGCGGTTCTCGCCCTCCGCGAAAACGGGCTTGCCGCTGTCGTCGACGAGTTTGCCGCCCTGGCTCCAGAAATTGGCGAGCCAGTCGAAGGTGGTGGCCTCCCAGCGCCCGGCATTGAAGAGCAGGCCCTCCATGCCCTTCTCCTTGGAAGCGAGAGCTGCCGCCTTCAATTCGTCCCAGGTCTTGGGGGCGTCCGGCACCACGTCCTTCTTGCGGTAGAGCACGCGCAGATCGGTATCCCACCACCAGGCATAGATCTTGCCGTCCTTGCCGGTGATGCCCTGGCGCACGAAGGGGAAGAGATCGTTGACCTCGTCCTTGGTGAAATAGGCGTCGAGCGGCTTGAGCACGCCGGCACCGATGAACAGGGCCAGCACGAAGGAATCCACCGCGGCGCAATCGGGGCCCCGCCCGGCTTTGGCCTGTTCGAGCATGCGGGCCTGCTCCTGGCCGATATTGTCGGACATGCGTTCGAGCTCGATCTTCCAGCCAGGATGGCGCTGGATGAAGTCGCCGAACAGCTTCTTGTAACCCTCCGCCCAGACCGGGTCGGTGCTGTCAGGCCCGTCGCCCGTGAGCCGGAAGGTCAGTGATTTCGGAGCATCGGCCGGCCCGATCCGGCTCTTGGTGACGAGGTCTTCGGCCTGTGACGAGGCGGTTGCGAAGGCAACGGCCGAGGCGAGCAACGCGGCAACCAGACGCTTGCGCATCTTGTTTCTCCCTGGGGTGTTTCCTCGATCGGGCGGATCGGTTCCGCCTCATGGTGGCGCAGTGACGCCACGCGAATAAATCACATCGATTTTATTGAGGCAAGCTTGTTCGGGAAATCGCGCAACGTGGTGCAGGCCATCGGCGTCGGGTGGTTGAAAAGCTGGTGGAAAGAGAGGTGCGATCGAGATCGGCTGGCTGTGGAGAAGCACTGTGCCCCGATCGCGGGCATGGCGATCCCGTGCCACCTTGCCTATGGTGCGCGACTCATTGTCGAGCGAGGAGCGCATGAACGGCAAGCAACACGCCACCGGAGCCAGCCTGCGCCTGGCCACGATCATTGCAGCCGAGATCGGCGCCAAGCCGCAGCAGGTCACGGCTGCCGTTGCCCTGCTCGACGAAGGCGCCACCGTCCCCTTCGTCGCCCGCTACCGCAAGGAGGTGACCGGCGGGCTCGACGACACGCAGTTGCGCGATCTCGCCGAACGCCTCGCCTATCTGCGCGAGCTCGAGGCCCGGCGCGAGACCATCCTTGCCTCCATCCGCGAGCAGGGCAAGCTCGACGACGCGCTCGAGGCCAAGATCGCCGCTGCCGCCACCAAGGCGGAACTTGAAGACATCTATCTGCCCTACAAGCCCAAGCGGCGCACCAAGGCCGAGATCGCCCGCGAGCGCGGGCTGGGGCCGCTCGCCGAGGCCATCCTGGCCGACCGGGCGGCTGTGCCCGCGGAGCTTGCGGCGGCCTATCTCGGCGACGAGGTCCCCGACGCCAAGGTGGCCCTGGAAGGCGCGCGTGACATCCTGGTCGAGCGCTTCAGCGAGAATGCCGAACTGGTCGGACGACTGCGCAGCTATATGAAGGAGCAGGCCTTCCTGCGCGCCCGCGTCATTGACGGCAAGCAGGCGGCCGGCGCAAAGTTCTCCGATTATTTCGACCATATCGAGAAATGGTCGGGCGTGCCCAGCCACCGCGCCCTCGCCATGCTGCGCGGCCGCAACGAGGAGGTGCTGTCGCTCGACATCGAGGTCGACGCCGACAATGCCTCGGCGGTGAAGCCGGTGGAGCGCATGATCGCCCAGACCTATGCGATCGCGGGCAGCCTTCCGGGTGACCGCTGGTTGCTGGAGGTCGTCGGTTGGGCCTGGCGCGTCAAACTCTCACTGCACCTTTATGTCGACCTGATGGGCGATCTGCGCGAACGGGCCGAGGAGGAGGCGATCCGGGTCTTCGCGCGCAACCTCAAGGACCTGCTCCTCGCGGCGCCGGCCGGCTCCCGCGCCACCATGGGCCTCGATCCCGGCATCCGCACGGGCGTGAAGGTCGCGATCGTCGACGGCACCGGCAAGCTTCTGGCCACCACCACCGTCTACCCCTTCCCACCCAAGAACAATGTGCGCGGCACCCAGGCCGAACTCGCCGCCCTCGTCCGCCGCCACAATGTCGAATTGATCGCCATCGGCAACGGTACCGGCAGCCGCGAGACGGAAAAGCTGGTGGTCGAGATGCTCGCCGCCCTGCCGGCGCCCAAGCCGCTCAAGGTCATCGTCAGCGAGGCCGGCGCCTCGGTCTATTCGGCTTCGGCGACGGCGGCCGCCGAATTTCCCGATCTCGACGTCTCGCTGCGCGGGGCGGTGTCGATCGCCCGGCGGCTGCAGGACCCGCTGGCCGAACTCGTCAAGATCGAGCCGAAATCGATTGGCGTCGGGCAATATCAGCACGATGTCGACCAATATCGCCTGGCCCGCTCGCTGGACGGGGTGGTGGAGGACGCGGTCAATGCCGTCGGCGTCGACCTCAACACCGCTTCGGCCTCGCTGCTCGCCCGCGTCTCCGGCCTCGGCGCCTCGCTCGCCGAAGGCATCGTGGTGCATCGCAATGCCAACGGTCCCTTCGCCAGCCGCAAGGATCTGCTCAAGGTCTCCCGCCTCGGCCCGCGGGCCTTCGAGCAATGCGCCGGCTTCCTGCGCATCCCCAATGGCAGCGAGCCACTGGATGCCTCTTCCGTGCATCCGGAAGCCTATGGCGTGGCCAAGAAGATCGTCGCCGCCTGCGGGCGTGACGTGCGTGCGCTGATGGGCGACAGCGCCGTCCTCAGAAAGCTCGATCCGCAAGCTTTCGTAGACGAACGCTTCGGCCTGCCGACGGTGCGTGACATCATCGCCGAGCTGGACAAGCCCGGCCGCGATCCCCGCCCCGAATTCAAGACGGCGACCTTCGCCGACGGCATCGATGACATCAAGGACCTCAGGCCCGGCATGCTCCTGGAAGGCACGGTCACCAATGTCGCCGCCTTTGGCGCATTCGTCGACATCGGCGTGCACCAGGACGGCCTCGTCCATGTCTCGCAACTGGCCGATCGTTTCATCAAGGATGCGCATGAGGTGGTGAAGGCCGGTGACGTCGTGAAGGTGCGCGTGGTCGAAGTCGACATCCCGCGCAAGCGCATTGCCCTCTCGATGCGGCGGGACGGCAACGCCAGCTCCGACAAGCCAGCCAGGCGCGACGACAAGGCCAAGCCAGCGCCGCTCCGCCCCAGTCAGGGCCGGCCCGACAAGCCGGCTGCGCAGGGCGCTTTCGGTGCAGCCTTGGCCGAGGCGCTGAAGAAGCGTTGAGGGTTCCTCTTGCTGGGAGAACGCAAGCACCCCTGCTCATAGGTGCCAGCATGAGCTGTGAGGGAATGCCAACTCTTACCCTCCCCCTCCAGGGAAGGGTAAGAGTCGGCGCTTTCTACCCGGCCTTGGCGATCGGCATGGCCTCGCCATAGAGCTCTCCCGCCGGGCGGGACCGTGCCTGCGGCGCCAGGGCCTGGCGGAGAAAGACCGGCAGCTGGAAGCGATGGCGTTCGAAAGCATCACGGCCGGTGATGGCTGAATCCGCATCGAGTTCGAGTATGAGCGCACCGGCATCGTCCTCGGCCCGATAGGTCACGCTGAAGCCCTCCCCGGTGCCGCTGGCCAGCACGTGGCGCCTTGTCCGGCAGCCGAAGAATTCAGGCTGGTCGAATGGCAACACGTTGACGAGCGGCGCAAAGAAGAAGCGCGAGCCCGCGGGCAGGCCACAATCGATGGCAATATGCTCGATACGGTAGCGCCCATGCGCGCGCTGGCGGCGCAGGTCCTTGGCTCCTCTCTTCAGCAGGACCGCCAGCGGCTCCTCCCCGCCGACGGCGAGGCGGAACGGCAGGATGTTCAAGAGCATGGCCGGTATGTTGGCGCCCACGCTACCCCAGCGGCTCATGAAGGGCAGCCATAGCGTCATCCGCCCTTTGCCGCCCCTTTCCTGCTCCGAGCCATGGCGCAGGAGATACAGGCCGGTCAGCAGGACCAGCAGATCCGGCCAGGCGATGCCCAGTTCGGTCGCGCTCTGCCGCAGGATACGGCCGAGATCGTCCGGCAGCCTGTCATGCGATTGCAGGCCCTCCGCTCCGTAGCCCTCGCCGGCCTTGTCCACCACCGGCAGCGAACCGGGACCGGCGAGATAGTCCTGCCAGAACCGACGATCCTCGGCGAAGCGCGGACCGGTGCGATAGGCCTCTTCCTCGGCCAGGAAACTGGCAAAGCGATCGAAGGGGCGCCCGGCGTCGGTATGACCCAACAAATGGGCATAGAGCTGCGCGCATCTTTGCTCGATCAAGGTGAGGCCGAAGCCATCGAGGATGATGTGATGGGCCCGGATGTACCAGTAATAGCGGTTCTCGCCGATGCGCAGGAGCCATTGCGCCGAAAGCGGGTGACGCGTGAGGTCGAGCTTGGCGCGAATGTCGGCCTGCATCAGCCCCATGGCCGCCCGCGCCGGATCCGGGCGATCGGTGAGGTCGATCTGCTTGACCTCGGGCAGGCGCCGCGGGTCGAGGCGCTGGCGCGGCAACCCGTCACTCCGGGCAACCGCAAAGCTCGCCGCGAGGATATCGGCTTCGTGCACGGTGCGGGCAATGGCCCGGCAAAGGGCCGAAACGTCGACTGCCCCCTCAATGTCGAGATAATGGGCGACGGTGGAGAGCGGCTGGTCGGGATGGAAGCTGAACTCTTCCCAGAAATCCAACTGCGGCGGTGTCAGCTTCATCCAGTCGAGGGGTGTGTCTTCTATCGGCATCGAAAAAATCCAGAATATTGGAAGGGGGTGTCGGGTGTCGGGACGGCCATCCGGGATCTCGGCGCATTCATCGAGCCAGCAACGCTTCGACCTGCCTTGCATTGCGGCAGCGCAGCAGGTGCGCCGGGGTCAGGCTCACGCCGAACTCGCCGCTGATACGGCCGGCGACGGTCTTCAGATGCGACGGCAGCAGGCCCATCGACACGAAATCCGCTCCCTCGTCGTGGCCATCCTGACGCGCTTTACCGAGCACGCTGAGATAGATGTCGAGGATGCGCCCGCTGGAGGACAGCGATGCCGGAACCGGGCGAATTGCACCGTTCCCGCCACCTTCGGCTGCGTCCGATCCGAGCAGGATCTGCCTGGCGCGGTTGCGGTCCGGCTTGCCATTGGCCGAGAGCGGCAGGGCCTCCACGCGAAGGAAGCGGATGGGAATATGGGTCTCGGGCAGGCGCTGGCGCGCGAAGGCGCGCAGCTCCCCGACGGGAAGCCCGGATCCCGCCTCGCTCACATAGATCGCTGCCAGCGCCAGTTCGCCAGCGTCGCCGACGGGATAGTCGACGACCAGGACATGCTTGATCGAGCCATGGGCTGCGAGCTCATTCTCGATGTCGGGCAGCGAAACCCGGACACCGCGTATCTTGACATAGCCATTGACCCGGCCGGCGAAAATCAAGGTGCCATCAGGCCGGTAAAAGCCGCGGTCGCCCGTCTTGAAGGCCCGAACCTGCCGCCCGTCCTCGGCGGAGATGGAGACGAAGTCGTTCTGGCTGAGCCTGCCGTCTTCCAGATAGCCGCGCGCGACGGCCACGCCGGCCGTATGGATGCGACCAACCACATGGGGCGGACAGTGTTCGCCCTGTTCGTCGAGCACGAAATAGCTCACGCCGGGCAAGGGACGCCCATAGGGAATGATGGCGGTATCATCGGGGCCGATCTCGTGCCAGATGCTCCAGATGGTCGTCTCGGTCGGGCCCCCCAGCGAGATCAGCCTGGTGGCGGGGTGGGTACGACGCAACTGCTCGATCACCGTCGGCTTGATGTAGTCACCGCCCTGCGCGATCAGCCTAAGCGACTTCAGCTGTTCGCCGCGCTGGCAGGCGAGCAGCATTTCCAGGATGGCGGGAACCGAGCACCACACCGAAACCCGATGCCGTTCAACCAGCCGGCTCCAGCCGATGGCGTCCTTCTCCTCGCCAACGGCCGGCATGACCAGGCTCGCGCCGGCGCACAGGGCGCCGTAGATATCGAACACCGACATGTCGTGATGCAGCGGCGTGACGGAGATGAAGACATCCTCGGTGCCGATGCCCCAGAATTGCAGCGTGTGGTCGATGACGTTCCAGGTCGCCCTGTTGGCGACAACCACGCATTTCGGCTTGCCGGTCGTGCCGGAGGTATAGAGATAATAGGCAGCGTCCTCGCTGGCTGACAGTTCGTTCAAGAATTCCGATGCGGCCCGCCCGTCTGCTGCCACCTCGGCTGAGAGCAGCGCCTCGACGGGCAAGGCCCCGATGCCGGGTGCGAGACTGAGGCCGACCACGAGCGCCGCCCGGCAGTTCTGCAGGAGATAGCCGACACGGTCCGGCGGCGATCCCACATCGATGGGGACCCAGACCAACCCCAGGAGGGAACAGGCGAGCGTGACCATGACATGCTCGGGGCTGCGCGGAAGGCAGACCGCCACCACCTCTCCCCGGCTGAGGCCGCGCTCGCGCAGGCCTGCCATGATGCGCGAAACATGGTCGCCGAGTTCGGCATAGGAGATCCGTCGTTCGCCGCAGATCAGGGCATCCTTGGCGATGGTGCCTCCGAACAGATGCGCGGCGATGCGGGCAAGGAAGCCGGCAGGCGCCAGGTTTGTCGGCTTGTCATTGTGGCTGTAATGGCTGAGGTCGAGGACATCGCCGGCCGGCAGGACGAGTTCGCCACGCCGGCCGACCGCTGCAATCGCCCTGGCCATGGCCTCCAGAATAGCCTCGACCACCGTACCGTCGATGGCTTCGCGGGCATGATCGATGCACAGGACCAGGTTCCTGTGTTCGTCCATCGACATCCGGATATCCATCGCCACTTGCGGTGTCTGCGTCAGGCCGCCATGCAGGCGCACCGGGCTGTCCTCGGCCAGCGTTTCCCAGGACAGTCCGTTGGTGACGACCACCGGCAGGGCCGGCCCTTCGGAATGGCGGTTGATCAGGACCCTGTTGATATCGACGCCCGAGAAGGCAAGGTGCTCCAGGCCTTCGAGCGTGTCGGCCTGCAGTCGCCGGGCACGGTCGTCGAAAGTGCCCTCCCCGGCCCGATAGTCGACAACGATGAAGGTGGAATCATTGCCCATCGGCCCCGTCGGCAGGGCAACGGGAACGCCGACGCAGAGCCCCCCCTCGCTTGTCCAATGCGCCAGGGTTTCAAGGATCACCGCCGTCAGGACGGAATGGCGGAAGAGCGTTCGGGCAGCGCCGACCTTGGTCAGCTTGACGAAATCGTCCCGCGGCACGGTCACGCTCCGGCGTTCGTAACGGGAGGCCCTGATCTCGGCCAGGGGACGCTTCCAGGGCAGCCGCGGCGGTTCGGAGGCGGTTTCCAGCTTGCGCGTCCAATAGGCCGCATCCGCCTCTCGCTCGGCTTGTGCCGCAAGCGTCCGGTCTGCCGCCGGCGCCAGGAGGGAGCTCGTTGCGAGGGGAGCCGAGCCAAACAGCTGACGCAGGATCGTAGCGATCGAGCGGCCGTCCACGACGAGGGCGTCGAAACGGGCGAACACCACATGGGAATCGTAACTCCCCTCCCCGGACTGCGGCTGGGGAAGGTGGAACACCAGCATGTGCCAGGGTGGCAGGCTGAGATCATGCAGATGGTGCGCGTAGCTCTCCCGCATGGCGTCGATCCTCTCCCAGGCCTTGGCCGCTGGCAGGCCGCGCAGGTCGATCTCATCGAGATTGAGCCTCGCCTCGTCATCGACGTGCTGGGCCAGGTTCTCGGCGTCGATGCGGTTGCGAAGGCAGGGCACAGTGCGCACGAGGGCGTGCAGGCGGGTCTTGAATTCGTCGATAGCCAGCTTGCCGCGATATTCGCGAAATTCCTGCATGGCGACGCCACCGAGTGGGAACTGGTCGCCGCGGCCGAGGAGATAGGCGCGCTGCAAGGGGGTGAGCGCCCTTTCGGGAGCTGAAGAATGAGCCATTGAACGAGGTTCCTCGGGAGCCGCGGGGCGGCCGGTGTGACGGATGGCGGCAGGCTTGCTTTCGACGCAGGCGGCCAACACAGCTTCGACGGGCTGGCTCAAGGCTTCGGGCACGGTTGCAACATGTCTCACGCAGGCGAGATAGGTCTCGAACATCGCCTTGACCCAGGCCTCGGGAATGGCGTCCAGGCGCACGTCCCAATTGATCAGGATACCGCCATAGGCCGAGACGACCTGTGCATCGAGCGCGACCTGGGGCCCCTGCGAAATCACAAAGCCCATGGCGCCGAAGGTCCGGGTGACCCGATCCGAGAACAGCTCGCCACGAAGATCGAGGCCTGCCGTGAAGACCACGGGCGCAAGCTGCACCTCGCCATTAAGGCGCGAGAGATCACGCATGATGCTCGGCCCCGGATAGGCGGCATGCGAGATCGCCTGGGTCATCTCGGCCCCGATGCACCGGCACAGATGTTCGACCGACTCACCTGCGACGCGGGTAACCGGCAGGATCAACGGATTAGAAAACTCGCCGATCATCTCATCCACGCCATCCGCATAGGGCAGGCGATGGAACATCGGCACGTTCAGGCGGAAGCGCCGGGATGGCGTGCTTGCCCCGAGCACGGCGGCGAAAAGCCCGAGCATCAGGGTTGAAAGGGTCAGGTGATGCCGCCGGGCCATCCGGGTCAGCGCCTCGCGCTCCGATGGACCGAGCTGCGCGGCAAGGCGATCGCTGCATATCCCTGCCTGTGGCTCCTCGGGAGAGGGCAAGGCGGGGGCAGGCGGCATCTCGGAGAGGCGGGAGCGCCACCATTCCCGGTCTCTCTCGCGCCGGGCCGCCAGCTCACCATCCGCCTCCATACGGGTCAGATAGTCGAAATAGGAGGCCTGCCGCGGCTGGCCCGGCATATCGCTATCCTCATAGAAGCGGGCCAGATCTTCCATCAGCCGGCGAAAGCTCTGGGGATCGACGGCGATCATGTCGGTGTCGACGTGCAGGCGGCAGCGGTCGCCCGGCAGCAGGCTCAGGCTGAGGTCGCAGACCCGGCCGAGATGAATGGGCAGGCTTTGGTTGGTCTTGGCCTGACGCTTGGCCGATAGCGCCTTGGCGACGGCCTCCTCCCCGAGGGTGCTGAGATCATCGACCTCCAGCACCGGGCCGTCGCCATCCACAGCCTGCAGGCCGTCGGCGCTGACGCGCAGGCGCAACATCGGATGCATTTCGCCGAGACGTTCCACCGCCCGCCGCAGCGTTCCCACGTCCAGCCCCTGGTGATCGAATTCCGCATAGAGATGCGCCGCGACGCCACCCATCGCGGCAGCGGATTGTCGCCCTACCCAGTAGGCGGCCTGCATTATGGTTAGTTCTCTCATCTCAAATTCGCGATATTGACAATCTACCTGAAATATAATCATGTAAATTTAATGGTCAATCGCACACATTGAAAATATAGTGTGCAGTAAAGAACCATTCAAAAGAGCGCAAATCCTGATTATAGGAATTACAATAAGGGCAGTAGTTATGCAGGCTGGGGCCGTTGCAATGTATGCTGATGAGAAAACTATCTCCTCGGCAAGCGGTAGCAATTTACTATTCAGTACCGGAAGCAGAGAACTGCGCTCCTTCGGGCCGCGTCGGCTGATCAGCATGCCTGCCCGCGGGGGCGAGGACTGGGGCAGCCAGTTCCAGCGCAGCGTGCGCCAGGCGCTGGACGAGGCGCGGGCCGAGGGCCAGGACAACCCTATCGTGATGGGGGCCATTCCCTTCGACATGCGCGAGCCATCCTGCCTCTATGTGCCGCAGGTCTATGAATGGCGGGAACGCCAAGCGCCCCGAACCGCTGGTAGCACGGACCGGCTGCCGGCCCTGCTCGACCAGCGCAGCATTCCCGACGAGCCCGGCTTCAAGAAGGCGGTCGAACAGGCGATCCTGAACTTTCGTCATGGCGACATTCGCAAGGTCGTGCTGTCGGTCATGCGCGAATTGCGGTTTGCCGGATCCGTGGACGTGGATGGCCTGCTCGACAGCCTGCGCATGCAGAACACCAGCGGCTATCAGTTCCGCGTGCCGCTGCCCGATGGCGGGGAATTGATCGGCGTCAGCCCGGAACTGCTGCTGCAGAAGGAGGGCGATCGCTTCGTCTCCAATCCGCTGGCCGGCTCGGCGCGGCGCCAGCCCTTCCCGGAAGCCGATCAGGCCGCCGCCGATGCCCTGCTGCGATCGCCGAAGGATCTCTACGAACACCGCGTGGTGATCGACGACATCCGCCGCGTGCTCGAACCGCATTGCGCCGAACTGGTGATTCCGGACTCCCCTTCCGTGATCAGCACCGCCGCGCTGTGGCACCTGTCCACGCGGCTGCATGGCCGGCTCATCGATCCGCAGATGAGCGCGCTGCAGTTGGCTTGCCGCCTGCACCCCACACCGGCCGTCTGCGGCACACCCACCGACCAGGCCCACAAGCTCATTCGTTTCGTGGAGCCTTTCGAGCGCGGCCTGTTCACCGGCATGGTGGGCTGGTGCGACAGCCGGGGCGACGGGGAATGGGTCGTCACCCTGCGTTGCGGTATCGTCGAGCGGGAAGTCGTTCGCCTGTTTGCCGGCGCCGGTATCGTCGAGGCGTCGCAGCCCGAGGCCGAATGGGCCGAGACCCAGACCAAACTGAAGACCATGCTCAACGCCTGCGGCCTGGCGGCATGACACGATCCCTTCAGACCCAACCAGGTTACGCTATGAACGTCGACTTCGTGCGCTGGCCGGAAAGTCTGGCGCAGCGCTACCGGGAACGCGGCCATTGGCTCGACCAGCCCCTGACCCGTATCGTCGACCAGCAATGCCGCGAACGCCCCGACGCCCTCGCACTCATCTGCGGCGAACGCCGGTTCAGCTATGCCGAGATCGACCGGCTGGCCTCGAACCTGGCCGCCCGCCTGAGCGCCCTCGGCCTCGGCCATGGCGACACTGCGCTGGTGCAATTGCCCAATGTCGCGGAATTCCACATCGTCTTCTTCGCGCTGCTCAAGATCGGTGTCGCGCCGGTCAACGCCCTCTACAGCCACCGGCGGCTGGAAATGAGTGCCTATGCGCGGCAGATCCAGCCCCGATTGCTGATCGCCGCTCGCCGGCACGAGCTTTTCAGCGACGAGACCTTTATGGGCGAACTGCGCTCCATTTCCCCGGCGCTCGCCCAGGTCCTGCTGCTGGGCGAAACATCGCCCGACACCAGCCTCGACCTCTGGCTCGCCGAGGGCGGGGCTCCCTCCCATGGCGGTACGCCCACCAGGGCGGACGAAGTCGCCTTCTTCCAGCTTTCCGGCGGCAGCACGGGCACGCCCAAGCTCATTCCCCGCACCCACAACGACTACGACTATTCCGTCCGCGCCAGTGCCGAGATCTGCCGTCTCTCGCCGCAGACACGCTTCTTGTGTGCCCTGCCGGCGGGTCATAATTACGTGCTCAGTTCGCCGGGCACGCTGGGCGTGTTCCACGCCGGCGGCTGTGTCGTCATGGCCCCCAATCCCGAGCCGCTCGGCTGTTTCGCACTGATCGAGCGGCACGGCATCGACATGGCGGCGCTGGTACCTTCGGCCGTGGCGCTCTGGCTGCAGGTCGTGCCGGGACATGAGGCGGCCCTGCGTTCCCTCAGGCTCATTCAGGTCGGCGGCGCCAGCTTCGCCGAGGCGCTGGCCCGGCAGGTGCCGGAAAAGCTCGGCTGTGCCCTGCAGCAGGTGTTCGGCATGGCCGAAGGCCTGGTCAACTACACCAGGCTCGACGACGCGGACGAACTCGTCTTCACCACGCAGGGGCGCCCGATCAGTCCCGATGACGAGGTCAAGGTCGTCGATGAAGAAGGACGGGACGTTCCCGACGGCGAGACCGGCATGCTTGCCACGCGCGGGCCCTACACGTTCCGGGGTTATTACCGCAGCCCCGAGCACAATGAAAAAGTGTTCGACGTCGACGGTTTCTACTATTCGGGCGATCTCGTTCAGCGCTCGGCGCAGGGCTATCTGCGCGTCGTCGGCCGCATCAAGGACCAGATCAACCGCGGCGGCGAGAAGATCGCCTCCGAGGAGGTCGAGAACCTGCTGCTGCTGCATCCGGAGGTGATGCAGGCCGCTCTGGTGGCGATGAGCGATCCGCTGCTGGGCGAAAAGAGCTGCGCCTTCCTGGTGGCCAGGAAGCCCGGCCTGCCGCCCTCGGCGCTACGCCAGCATCTCATCGCCCAGGGCGTGGCCGAATACAAGCTGCCGGACCGCTTCCGCTTCATCGATACCATGCCGCTGACCCCGGTCGGCAAGATCGACAAGAACCGGCTGCGCCAGCAGCTGCAAAACCCACCCGTTTCCCTATCGACCTGACGAAGGTGCCCCATGGCCATTCCCTCCATCACCGACTATCCCATGCCCACGCCGGAGGCGTTCCCCGCCAACCGCACGCAGTGGCAGCCCGATCCGGCCCGCGCGGTACTGCTGATCCATGACATGCAGCGCTACTTCCTGCGTTTCTACGATGCCGACGGCGCCCTGGTGCGCCAGCTCGTCGACAATCTCGTCGCCATCCGGCGATGGGCGCGGGAGCGGGGTGTTCCCGTGGTCTACACCGCCCAGCCGCACGAACAGCCGGCAGCGGACCGGGCCCTGCTCAACGACATGTGGGGGCCGGGCCTGACCACGGCCGACCCGGCCCTGCAGGCCATCGTGGCGCCCCTTGCACCGGAAGAGGGCGACACAGTGCTGACCAAATGGCGCTACAGCGCCTTCCAGCGTTCCGAGCTGCTCTCGCTTCTGCGCCAATGGGATCGCGACCAGCTGCTGGTCGGCGGCGTCTACGCCCATATCGGCTGCATGATCACCTCGGCGGATGCCTTCATGAACGACATCCAGCCCTTCCTGGTCGGCGATGCCGTCGCCGATTTCTCGCCGGACGATCATCTGATGGCGCTGCGCTACGTGGCGACGCGCTGCGGCAGCGTCGTCACCACCAAAAGCCTCGTCGACATGGCCGCCCCCACCCTGAGCCGGGACTGGCTGGTCCAGCGTGTGCGTGCGCTCATCGAGGAGGAGGTCGACTTCGATCCGGACGAGAACCTGATCTATTACGGCCTCGATTCCGTTCAGGTCATGCTGCTGGCCTCGGAGCTGAAGGAGCGTGGCGTCGCCGTGCGCTTCGAGGAGCTCACGCGCATTCCCACACTCAATGCCTGGTGGTCCTTGATCGAGGGCAAGCAACCTCAGGCCATTGCGGCGTGACCGGATGAACGTGATGACGTCATGGAATTTCGCCGGCAAGCGCGTGCTGGTCACGGGCGCGGCCGGCGGCATCGGGCGATGTGTGGCCGAACGCTTTCGCGCTGAGGGCGCCAGGGTGGTCGGGCTCGACCTCGCCGCGCCCAACGCAGGCGGGAATGGCAATGCCGAAGCGGAGCTTATCGCGCTCGATATCACCGATCCCCGGCAGGTGGACGAAGTATACGACCGCATACTTGGCGAGTCCGAAAGCCTCGACGTTCTCGTCAACGCCGCCGGCGTCCTGCGGCTCGGAGTGGCCGAGGACCTGACGCTCGACGACTGGCAGGCCTGTTTCGGTGTCAATGTCAGCGGCGCTTTCTACCTCATGCGCCGCTGCATCCCGCTGTTCAAACGCCAGCGTTCGGGCGTGATCGTCAACGTCGCCTCCAATGCCGCCCATGTGCCGCGGGTTGGCATGACCGCCTATTGCGCCTCGAAGGCGGCAATGGTCAGCCTCAGCCATTGCGTCGGGCTGGAACTCGCCCCTTTTGGCGTGCGTTGCAACGTGGTCTCGCCCGGTTCCACCGACACCCCGATGCTGCGCGGCATGTTCAAGAACCCCTCGGATGGGCAGCGGCTGCTGGCCGGCCTGCCCGAGCATTTCAAGCTCGGCATTCCGCTCGGAAAGCTCGCCTCACCCGAGGAGATTGCCGATGTCGTCCTGTTCCTGGCCTCCGACCGCTCCAGCCACGTCACCTTGCAGGACGTGGTCGTGGACGGCGGCGCCACGCTGGGCGCCTGATCTCAAAGGATTTGCAACATCATGACCATTGCCACCGCCCCGGAGAGCGAAAAGGACCGCTCTCCCCAACGCGTCCGCCACGAAGTTCGCCTGCGCCAGCTCGAAGTGCGCCGGGTGACGCGGCTTGCTCCCTCGATGACGAGGATCACCCTGGCCGGCCCGGCACTGGAGGGCTTTACCAGCCTGGGTTTCGACGACCATGTGAAGATGTTCTTTCCTGCGCCCGGCGAGAGCCGCCCGAGCCTGCCCCATATCGGGCCGGAAGGCATGGAATTGCGGGAGGATCAGCCCAAACCCATCACCCGCGACTACACGCCCCGGCGCTATGATCCCGCCGCCGGCGAACTCGACATCGACTTCGTGCTGCACGACGAGGGCCCCGCCAGCACCTGGGCCGCCGGCGTGAAGGCCGGCGACGAAGCCTGGATCGCCGGGCCGCGTGGCTCTTTCGTCATCCCCTTCGCCTTCGACTGGTATCTGCTGATCGCTGATGAGACCGGCCTGCCCGCTCTCGCCAGAAGGCTCGATGAATTGCCGGCCGGAGCACGGGTGCTGGCCTTCATCGAGGTCGACGGCAGGCAGGATCGCCTGCCGCTCGATACGGCCGCCGACGCGACGGTCGTCTGGGCCCACCGCGGCGATGCCCATGCCGGGCAAACGGGCGCCCTGCTCCAAGCTGTGCAACAGGCGGAATTTCCGGCCGGCGACTACCATGCCTGGATCGCCTGCGAGTCGCTCCAGGCCAAGGAGCTGCGCCGTTTCCTGATTGGGGAACGCGGGGCCTTGCCCAAATGGGTGCGGGCATCAGGCTATTGGCGGCGCGGCGCCACCGCGGTGCATGACCATCATGACGACTGAGAACGCGCTGTCCGTTCGGATGCGGGAGGCCGCTCCCGAACGAATGCCATCGCTGGAACGGATCCGGCAGGAAGTGGCAGAGGTCCTCGATCTCGCGCCCGAAGACGTGCCCGAGGAGCTCAACCTGATCGAGATCGGCCTGCACTCCCTCGCCATCATGACTCTGATCGGGCCGATCTCGCGGCTGGCCGGCGTCAGGCTCGATTATGCCGATTTGGCCGCTACCCCGACGGTTCGGGCGTGGAATGCCCTCATCGAGCGCAAACGAGCAGCAGCCCTTTGACAACGAAGATGAATTGTTCCGGCACACGCCGGACGTATGGAGATTGAGATGGCGGAAAGATCAGCCCGCTTGCTGTCGGTCGAAGAAATGCCGCGTCTCGACAGCGTGGTCCAGAACGGGCCGGACCACTCGACGATGGCGCTGACCCAGGCGGAAGAAGCCTTGTGGCTGCGCCAGCAGCAGGATCCCGATGCCGTGCTGAAGCATGTGATCGCCTTCAGGCTCGATGGCGCACCCGATCTGCCCCGACTGGTCGCGGCCCTTTACCGCGCCTTCGAGGCCTTGCCGGAGCTGAATGTACGCTATCGTTTCAGCCCCGACGGTGAATTGGAGAAGACTGCCGGCAGTGAAGTTTCGTCCTGCCTCCACATCCGCCGCGTCGAGACGACCGCTGAAGCGGTCAATACGCTGCTGGCCGAGCAGGGCGCGACCTGGGATCTCGAACGGGATCCCCCGATCCGTGCCCTGGTCCTGCTGAGTGGCGAAGCGACGATCCTCGGCTTCGCGGTTCACCGCATCCTGGGCGGGGTCATCCGCTGGAGAACCCTGCTGCAAGCGGTCTCCCATGCCTACAATGGCACCTCGTCCGCAATGGGGGGCTCGGCCGGCGGCGAGGCCACACCGGAGGTCGCGGAGATGGAGCCGGCGATGGACGCCGAAATCAGCGCGCCGCCAGTGCCCTGGCTGCTGAGGACCGACGGCAACGAAGCGCCGGGCCTGATTGATTTTGCCCGGGCGCCGCTGCTGGAACGAAGCCTGATGGCCCGCGCGGCGGGTCGCTGCGGTACCCTCATAGAGACGGCCAGCCTCTCGGCGCTGGCCGGACCACAACCTACACCATCGGCCTTGATCGCCGCCGTGGCCCTGCAGTTCGGACGGTTCCTGGCTCAGCTCGGCGATAGCGCCGCCGTGGATCTGAGCCTGCCTCGCCGGCCGGCGACCGACATGCTCGACCTGTCCCTGCCCTTCTGCGCGCAGCGCTTCCTGCGGATCATCTTGCCGCGGGACGTGGCTGATACCAAGGACGCGATGGCGCGGATCCTCGCCGGCATGGCGAGCCCGGATGTCGGTACGCTCGACCTGCGTCCGCAAGCCGAACGAAACGATGCACCACGCCCCCACGCCTATGTGACCTGGCTGACCGACCCCGCGCTCGTCCTTCCGCTCGAAGGGATATCGGTCGAACGCCTGCCCCTGCCCTCCCTCGCAGCGCGGCCGGATCTGGCCCTGGGCCTGGGGCGGGCCGCGAGGGAAGACCGGCTGGCGCTCGAGCTCATGGCCGGCCAAGCCCTTTCGCCGGCGGCCGGTGCCTTTGTCCTGGAGCGCTTTGCCGGCATGCTTGCAAGCACGGCGCCGTTGCTTGGGGCACCAGGTTTTGGACATGCCGTTTTCGATTCCCAGCCTGATATATCCGCATCGCCTGCATCGGCCGCGCCCGACGAGGGGGCCAATGCGATCGAAGAGATCATCCTGGCCGAGTTCCGCCAGGCCCTCTCCTCGCCGGCAATGACGGCCGACGACGATTTCTTCGATCATGGCGGCCACTCCCTGATCGCCACCCGCGTCATCGGCCGCCTGCTGGGCTCGCATGGCATCGAGGTCAATTTCAACGATCTCTTCCGCCACCCTACGGCGGCCGGCCTCGCCGGGCTCGCCCAACGCCACGATGTCGAGCAAGAGGCAAGCGTCCCCACGGAGGCAGACAGCTCCGCCCTCATGGCCCCCTTGTCGCTGGCCCAGCACTCGCTGTGGAAGATCTACGCCGCCCTCGGTTTCGGCGAGATCTTCAACCTGCCCTTTGCGCTGCGTTTCCTCGACCGCGTCGACGAAACCATCTTCGCCAGGGCGTTCCAGGACGTGCTGGAGCGGCATTCGGGTCTGCGCACCCTTTTCCGTCAGCAGGAAGACGGGACAGTGGGCCAGCTCATCGTGGCACCGGAAGATCTGGGAGCCTACAAATGGTTCTGGCATTCGCATGAAAGCCAGGCTGGCGATCGCAACCAGGAAGCCGCTTACCGCTTCGACCTGTCCCACGAATTGCCGCTGCGGCTGCGTTTCCTGATCGAGGAGGAGAGTGGCCAGCAGGTTCTATCGCTGTTGTTCCATCACATGGTGCTCGACGAATGGTCGGTGAACCTGATGATGGACGAGCTCGGCCATGCCTATCGCCAGCGGGCGGCGGGCAAGGCGCCCATCTGGGCCGAGCAGCCGGCGCCGTTCCATGAATTCGCGCGTCTCCAGCATGGAGCCGGTCTGAACCAGGCGCATCTCGCCTATTGGACCGACATGCTGCGCGATTCACCGCGCAACCAGCAGATCCTGCCACGGCCTGCAGCCAGCGATGATGCGTCCCGCTCCCCGTCCAACGCTGGTGGCTGGGTGGAGCTCAAGCTCGAAAGCGCTGTGACCGAGGGGCTCTATGCCCTCGCCAAGGCGAACGGCGCCTCGCTGTTCAACGTGGTCTATGCGGCCATCGCCAGTTCCCTGCATCTTCTCGGTTCCCTGGACGAGCTGGTGGTGGGAACCTCGGCCTCGGGCCGGAACGAGCCCGATTACTTCGACACCATCGGCTATTTCACCACGGTGGTGGCGCATCGGGTCGGCTTTTCGCCCGAAAGCACGGTGGCCGAATTGATCGACCAGGTGAAGAGCACCATCAACGGCTCCCTGCCCAATACCGACATCCCCATCGACCTGGTCGAGGAGGCGCTGGGCATCGTGCGCGAGCAGGAACATCTGTTCGAGGTCTTCATCCAGCTTCATGCCAAGAACAAGTTCAACGGCGCTTTCACGCTGGAGGACGAGAGCAGGATCGAGTTCCGCCAGGTGGATCCCGAACGGCATGAATCCGTGCTCGGCCTGCAATTCGAGGTGATGGAAGAAAAACTCGGCGAAGAGCGCTGCATCCGCGTGATGATGACCTACCGCTCCGAGCATTACGACCCGCAGCAGGTCGAATTGATCCGCCAGACCGTCCTGAAGATCTTCCACCACTTCGCCGAACCTGGCGGTGCCAGTACGCGGCTTGTCGACCTGCGGCCTGCCATCGACGCGTTTCAGGCGCCGGCCTGACGGGCTCGCTCCGTCCCTGAAAGAGCAGGGATCGCCAGAACCATGCCACAGCGACAGAGGCGGGGGAACGCAGCGTCTGCGTTCCCCCGCCTTTCCTTCGACAGGGCTTACCCGCTCCAAATTACGTACAATTTTGAATTCTTATAATTCATGCAATCATAACGCTACAATAATACTCTAATTAAAATCTAGAATTTTACCAAACTGCACAATAAATTGTGTCATTATTATCACATATCTTCGTCAATCAATATAATATACTTCCATTACATTGACTGCGCCTGCACTTCGCCTCCTAGATTGCACATCGAGGCTGCGCATTGCGCGGCATGCGTTTGTTTGGGCTGTGGAGGGCTGCCGTGGTTACAGGTTTGACAAGTCGTTTTCTGTGCGGCGCGAGTGCGATGGTGTTGTCTGCCATGCTGACGATGCCGGCCTCTGCGCAAAATCGTCCGGCGGGCAACGAGGAGCCGATCGAGCTCGATCCAGTCTATGTCACCGGCGAGAAGATCCGGCGCAGCCTCGATGAGACCGCATCCTCGGTGAGCGTGCTGACCGACAAGGACCTCGCCGAGAAGACGGGCGAAAACTCCCTGTCGGAGGCGCTCAACGATGTGCCGAACCTCGTGCCGATCGGCACGACCGGCGCGCCATCCATTCGCGGCCAGGATACCCAGGGGCCCAATGCCGGCTCGATCGCCTTTCTGTCCGGCACCGTGCCGCGCGCCAGCATCAATGTGGATGGCCACTATCTGAGCTTCTACGAGTATCTCTACGGCGGCACCTCGATCTGGGATGTCGACAGTGTCGAGGTCTTCCGCGGGCCGCAGACCACGTCGCAGGGTGCCAATGCCATCGCCGGTGCTATCCTAGTCAAGACCAAGGATCCGACCTTCAAGCCCGAAGCAGCCTATCAGATGGAATATGGCAGCTACGACACCAGGCGCGGTTCCTTCATGCTGTCGGGACCGCTCAGCCAGGATTTTGCGGCGCGCATCGCCGTGGATTATTGGGGTCGCAACACCTTCATCGACTACATTGCCCCCACCTTCGCCAAGGGCAAGACGGACCAATCCTTCGACGAATTGAACCTGCGCGCCAAGCTGCTCTGGCAGCCCCAGGCCATTCCCGGCCTTAAGGCCAAGCTGACGCTTGCCCATACCGACACGAACCGGCCGACCCTGGAAGCAGCCTTTCTGCCCTATGACGATCTCAAGAGCGGCACGCTGCAGATGCCGAGCTTCCGGCAGCGCACCAATACGGTGATCTTCGATCTGGACTATGATTTTCAGAACGGCATGAAGCTCTCCAACCAGACCCAGTATTCGCAGTCGCGCTATGATCGCTTCGGCGTACCGCGCTCAAACGGCAGCGCCGACATTGCCCAGAAGAACATCTCCAACGAATTGAAGCTCAATTTCGGCGAGGATAAGGACGTCTGGCACGGCGTCGTCGGGCTTTACTATGCCCACACCACCTCGGATGAATCGCTCGTCCTTCGTAATCGACTCCTGCAGCCGGGATTGTCGAGCTTCGACGACACCAAGGACAATGTCGGCGTGTTTGCCGAGGTCAATCGCCGGCTCGGTGAGCGCTGGCTCCTGACAGGCGGCCTGCGCTACGAGCACGACAGCGTCAAGCGCGACGGCTTCACCAGCCTGAATGCCATACCCATCGATTACAGCAAGAGCTTCGATGCCGTGCTGCCGAAGCTGTCGCTGGCCTATAAATTGACCGACAAGATCACCGTCGGCGCGCTGGTGAGCCGCGGTTACAACCCCGGTGGCGTTTCGTTCAACACGGCCGCGCTCGCGGGGGAAGACCCATGGAAACGCTTCAAGGCTGAGAAATTGTGGAACTACGAGCTGTTCACGCGCGCCCATTTTCTCGACGACAAGCTCTTCGTCACCGGCAATCTCTTCTACAATGATTTCAAGGATGCTCAGCGCTACGTCAGCGTTGCGGTCCCCGGTACCAGTCTCACCCAGCTCTATACGGTGAACGCCGAGAAAGCACATGCTTATGGCGCCGAACTCGGCTTCGACTACCGCATCCTCGACAATGTCAGGCTCAAGGCCGGGTTTGGGGCGCTCGTCTCCAACATCGACAAGATAACGAGCAAGCCCGAATATCAGGGCAACGAGTTCCAGAAGGCTCCCGGTTACATGCTCAGCCTCGGCGTGAGCTGGGATGTCACTCCCAAGCTCAACGTCTCGGCGGACCTGCGTCATCTCGACGGCTATTATTCGGATGATGCCAACTCGGCGACCCTCTCCGTCAAGCCCTATACCATCGCCGATGCCCGTGTGAGCTATCAGCTTAGCGAGCATGCCCAGATCTATGGTTATGTGAAGAACATCTTCGACGAGCGCGCGGCGACCTTCAGGCAGGTAAACCGCTCGACGAGCAGTGGCGCCGCTCAAATCGAAGCCGCCATGACCGCCCCGCGCATGGTCGGTATCGGGTTGCGCGGAACGTTCTGAGCAGGCTGCGCAAACCCACTCCATGGCCGATCCGGGGCTGCTTCGGATCGGCCGTTTCTATTCCGACAGGGGCAGGGACCGCGCCCGCCCGCCCCCGCCCCGCCCGAGCTCGGTGTCGGCGAAGCTCTCGGCGATGTAGTCCTCGAGGCGGATGATCGCCTCGCTCGAATTGCCGGCGAGCCGGTGCAGCCTGAGTTCGAGATGGCCGAGCGGCGGGAAATCGTCGCGCTCGCCGAGCATGCGCACGCCTGACGGTGCGGCGCTCTCGGCCATCACCGTCACGCCCAGCCCCGCCCGCACGGCGGCGGAAATGCCGTCATAGCTCGAGCTGAGATAGGCGATCCGGCAGGGCCTGCCGAGCCCGTTCAGCGTATCCAGGATGCGGTGCCGGTAGATGCAGGGCGGCGGTGCCACCACCAGGGGTAAAGGGCTCTGGGTGTGGCGCTCATGGTCGGCGCTCGTCATCCATACCAGCGGCTCGGTGAAGATCTGGCGTCCCTCCGTCAGGTTCGGCTCGTCATGCAAGGCAATCACGAGATCGAGGTCGCCATCGGCCTGGCGGCTAAGCAGGTTCTTGCTCAGGTCGCTCGTCACTTCCAGCATCACATTCGGATGGGACTGGGCGAACTTGCCCAGGAAGTCAGGCAGCAGCGAAGCCGTATATTCATGCGGGGCGCCCAGCCGGATGCGCCCGGCAACCGTGGGCTGGCGCATGCTGGCAAGCGCCTCGTCGTTCAAGGCCAGGATGCGCCGGGCGAACTGGGCGAGCAGCGTTCCTTCCTGGGTGAGTTGCAGCTTGTGCGCATCCCTTTGGAAGAGCTGCGCAGCCACGATTTCCTCAAGCCGGCGGACCTGGAGGCTCACCGCCGATTGGCTGCGGCCAACCAATGCACCGGCGCGCGTAAAGCTGCCTGAATCGATGGCCTTCACGAAGGTGCGCAGGAGTTCCGTGGGAATGTTCTGCATGGCTTTATCATGAGAATTATCAATTCTAACATTTGAACTATGAATTTCTGCAATGTCAAACGATCTGGCATATCCAGGCTATCCGGAGACGTCGGCGCAGCCGACGGCCCGGGATGCCAGGCCTGCACGTGGACCGGCATTTGAGATACTTGATCTGACAAGAACACCACCGAGGACATGCCCATGGACGACCGGAACGAACTTGACCGGAATGACCTTGGAAAGACGCCGCTGACCACGCTCAATGCCGCGCTTGGCGGCCGAATGGTGGAATTTGCAGGCTATGACATGCCGGTGCAGTTTCCCGAGGGCGTGGCGAAGGAGCACCTCCACACCCGTGCCCTGGCCGGGCTGTTCGATGTCGGCCATATGGGCCAGGTCGTGCTCCGCGCGAAATCCGGGAAATACGAGGATGCCGCTCTGGCACTGGAGCGGCTGGTCCCGGTCGATGTGCTTGGGCTGAAGCCGGGGCGCCAGCGCTACGGGCTTTTCACAGACGCGAGGGGCGGCATTCTCGACGATCTGATGTTCGCCAATCGCGGCGACCATCTCTTCCTCGTCGTCAACGCGGCCTGCAAGAGCCAGGACATCGCCCATCTGCGTGCCCATCTGTCCGAGGACTGCGAGATCGAGGAACTCACGGACCGCGGGCTCATTGCCCTCCAGGGGCCTGCCGCGGAGGCCGCGCTGGCCAAGCTTGCGCCGCAGGCCGCCGCCATGGCTTTCATGGACGTGAGGGAGCTGACCATTCTCGGCGTGTCCTGCCTGGTTTCCCGCTCGGGCTATTCGGGCGAGGACGGCTACGAAATCTCGGTACCCTCAGCCCAGGCGGAAGAGCTGGCCAAGGCCCTGCTCGCCGATCCTGATGTGCATCCCATCGGGCTTGGCGCACGCGACAGCCTTCGGCTCGAAGCTGGGCTCTGCCTCTACGGTAACGATATCGACACCACGACGACGCCTGTCGCGGCGGCGCTCGAATGGGCCGTGCAGAAGGTGCGGCGCACCGGCGGCGCCCGGGAAGGCGGCTTTCCGGGAGCCGAAGTGATCTTACCCGAATTCGAGCATGGCGCACCACGCCGGCGCGTCGGCCTCGCCGCCGAAGGCCGCGCACCGATCCGAGCTGGTGCAGAACTCTTCATCGATGAAACGGCGCCGGCGCCGATCGGCCGCGTCACATCCGGCGGTTTCGGCCCCACCCTCGGCGCTCCCGTTGCGATGGGCTATGTTCCCACGGCCAGCGCCGAACCGGGCACCCGGCTCTTCGCCGAGGTGCGCGGCAAGCGCCTGCCGGTCGTCGTCGCCACCCTTCCCTTCATCACCCCGCGCTACAAGCGCAGCTGAGAGGCCCACCATGACGAAATTCACCGAAGACCATGAATGGCTCGACATCGCCGACGGCGTCGCCACGGTCGGCATCACCGGTCATGCCGCCGAGCAGCTCGGCGACCTCGTCTTCGTCGAGTTGCCCGGGGTCGGCAAGCGCCTGTCGAAGGGCGACGTCGCGGCAACGGTCGAGTCCGTCAAGGCCGCCTCTGACGTCTATTGCCCGCTCGATGGCGAGATCGTCGAGGTAAACGAAGCCATCGTCAACGACCCGTCCCTCGTCAACTCCGATCCGCAGGCCGGCGGCTGGTTCTTCCGTCTCAAGCTCGCCAATGCCGGCGACGCGGCTGGCCTGATGGACGAAGCCGCCTACAAGGCCCATATCGGCTAGAGCATTTTGTGATCTGACGAAATCGTCAAGGATCGCAAAGACGCTCGAGCCAATTCTTTGAATTGGCTTGGAAACAAGGAGTTGGAGCAAACAAGCGTTCGGTCTCGAACGCACTTTGCTCTGAGAGGGCACGATGTCTCACACCGAAACCACCTACGATCCCTATGATTTTGCCAACAGGCGCCATATCGGCCCCTCCCCGGCTGAAATGACCGAGATGCTGAAGGCTGTCGGCGCAGACAGCCTCGATGGACTGATCGATGCCATCGTGCCGGCAGGCATCCGCCAGAAGGCGCCGCTCGCCTGGGGGCCAGCGCTGTCCGAGCACGGTGTGCTCAACCGCTTGCGCGAAGTCGCCGACAAGAACCGCGTGATGATCTCCCTGATCGGCCAGGGCTATTACGGCACCGTCACGCCGCCGGCGATCCAGCGCAACATCTTCGAGAACCCCGCCTGGTACACGGCCTACACGCCCTACCAGCCGGAGATCAGCCAGGGACGCCTCGAGGCCCTGCTGAACTTCCAGACGATGATCTCGGATCTGACCGCCCTCGATGTCGCCAATGCCTCGCTGCTGGACGAAGGCACCGCGGCCGCCGAGGCGATGGCGCTGTGCCGGCGTTCCGCCAAGTCCAAGGCGAACGCCTTCTTCGTCGACCACCATTGCCATCCCCAGACCATTGCGGTGATCCAAACCCGCGCCGCCGCGCTCGGCTGGGACGTCGTGGTCGGCGACCCCTTCGCCGATCTCGATCCGGCCGGCGTGTTCGGCGCGATCTTCCAATATCCCGGCACCTACGGCCATGTGCATGACTTCACCGGCGTGATCGAGGCGCTGCACGGCGCCGAGGCCCTGGCCTGCGTCGCCGCCGACCCGCTCGCCCTGACCATTCTCAAGGCGCCCGGCGAGATGGGGGCCGACATCGCCATCGGCTCGACCCAGCGCTTCGGCGTACCGATGGGCTATGGTGGCCCGCATGCCGCCTATATGGCGGTGCGCGACGCGCTCAAGCGCAGCATGCCCGGCCGCATCGTCGGCGTTTCGATCGACGCGCGCGGCAACCGCGCCTATCGCCTGTCGCTGCAGACGCGCGAGCAGCATATCCGCCGCGAAAAGGCGACTTCGAATGTCTGCACCGCCCAGGCGCTGCTGGCGGTGATGGCCTCGATGTATGCGGTGTTCCACGGCCCGACGGGGCTACGGGCGATCGCCGAGCGTGTCCATCGCAAGATGGTGCGGCTGGTCAAGGGCCTGGAAAGCCAGGGCTATAAGGTCGAGCCGTCGACCTTCTTCGACACGGTGACGGTCGAGGTCGGTGCAGTCCAGGGCGCTATCCTGAAATCGGCCGAAGCCGAAGGCATCAACCTGCGCCGGGTCGGCACCAGCAAGATCGGCATAGCCTATGACGAGCGCACCCGCCGCGGCCATACCGAAGCCATCTGGCGCGCCTTCGGCATCGACCTCAGGGACGATGACCTCACCCATGACTATCGGCTGCCCGACGCCCTGGAGCGGACGTCCCCCTATCTGACCCATCCGATCTTTCATCTGAACCGCGCCGAAGCGGAAATGACGCGCTACATGCGCCGCCTCGCCGATCGCGATCTCGCGCTCGACCGTTCGATGATCCCGCTCGGCTCCTGCACCATGAAGCTGAACGCCACCGCCGAAATGGCGGCGCTGAGCTGGCCAGAGTTCGCCGACGTGCATCCCTTCGCCCCCGATAGCCAGACCAGGGGCTATGCGGAGGCGATCACCGATCTGGAGGCCAAGCTCTGCCAGATCACCGGCTATGACGCCTTCTCGATGCAGCCCAATTCCGGCGCACAGGGCGAATATGCCGGCCTCCTGACCATCCAGGCCTATCACCAGGCGCGCGGCGACCATCATCGCGACGTCTGCCTGATCCCGACCTCGGCCCATGGCACCAATCCCGCCTCCGCGCAGATGTGCGGCATGAAGGTGGTCGTCGTCGGCGTCGCGCCGAACGGGGACATCGACGTGGCCGACTTCCGCGCCAAGGCGGAGGCCCATTCGGCCAATCTCGCCGCCTGCATGATCACCTATCCCTCGACCCATGGCGTGTTCGAGGAGACGGTGCGCGAGATCTGCGAGATCACCCACGCCCATGGCGGCCAGGTCTATCTCGACGGCGCCAACATGAACGCCATGGTCGGGCTGGCCCGTCCCGGCGACATCGGCTCCGACGTCAGCCATCTCAACCTACACAAGACCTTTGCCATCCCGCATGGCGGCGGCGGTCCGGGCATGGGGCCGATCGGCGTCAAGGCCCACCTGGCGCCCTATCTGCCGACCCTGCCGCAAAGCGGCGAGAAGGGCGCGGTATCCTCGGCGCCCTATGGCTCGGCCTCGATCCTGCTGATCTCTTGGGCCTATTGCCTGCTGATGAGCGGCGAAGGCCTGACCCAGGCGACCAAGGTGGCGATCCTCAACGCCAACTACATCGCCAGCCGTCTCGCGTCTTCCTATCCGATCCTCTATTCGGCCAGGGGCCGGGTGGCGCATGAGTGTATCCTCGACACCCGCGTGCTCAAGGACCGCGCCGGCGTGAGCGTCGACGACATCGCCAAGCGGCTGATCGATTGCGGCTTCCATGCCCCGACCATGAGCTGGCCGGTGGCGGGTACGCTGATGGTGGAGCCGACGGAGAGCGAACCCAAGGCCGAACTCGACCGCTTCATCGCGGCCATGCTCGGCATCGCGGCGGAGGCCGAGGCGATCGTGGCGGGCAAGCTCGATCCCGAAGACAACCCGCTCAAACATGCCCCACACACCGTGGAAGATCTGGTGGGCGAGTGGAACCGCTCCTACAGCCGCGAGATCGCCTGCTATCCGGCCGGCGCCTTCCGGGTCGACAAATATTGGTCGCCGGTCAACCGCGTCGACAATGTCTATGGCGACCGTAACCTGGTCTGTTCCTGCCCGCCGCTCGAAAGCTATGTCGAGGCGGCCGAATAAGGGCTAGAGCAAAGTGCGATTTCTTTGAATCGCACTTTATCTCTAACTCTTTGTTTTGACGCGTTTTCTTGATCGAAAAGTCTATCAACTTTTCTGGAAAACGCTTCAATGACCACGCTGGATGCAGGCGATCTTCGGGATCGCCTGCCTTGAGTAGAGAGCCAGGCATGTTTCTGTCGATTTTCGACATCTTCAAGATCGGCATCGGGCCGTCCTCGTCTCACACGATGGGACCGATGGTGGCGGCGGGACGCTTCCTGGACGAATTGAGGGCTCTGGTGGAGCATAAATCCGCCATGACGGACCTGCGGCTCAAGGTCAGCCTGCACGGCTCGCTCGCCTTCACCGGCCACGGCCATGCCACCGACCGGGCCGTCATCCTCGGACTGATGGGATTCCTGCCTGCCACCATCGACCCGGACCTGGCACAGGAAAAGGAAGCCGAGCTCCGCCAGGCGGGCGTGATCAGGCTTCCCGGCCTGCCGCCGCTCACCTTTGTCCCCGACACCGACCTCGTCTTCGACTATGGTCCGCCTCTGCCCGGCCATGCCAATGGCCTGGTCCTCGCCGCCACGGATGCGAATGGCGAGCTGCTTCTCAGCCGGACCTATTATTCGATCGGCGGCGGCTTCGTCCTGTCGGCCGAAGAGCTCGAAGCCCAGCGCAACAGGGATGCGGCCTCATCCGACGAACCGGGTGCGCTCGGCTTTCCCTATCCCTTCAGCACGGCTGCCGAAATGCTGGCGATGGGGGCTTCCTCCAATCTCAGCATCGCCGAGATGAAGCGGGCCAATGAGCACCTCGTCTATGGCGACACGCTGGACGACAGGCTCGATGCGATCTGGGCTGCGATGGACGGTTGCATCGATCGCGGCTTGCGGCAGGACGGCATCCTCCCGGGGGGCCTGTCGGTGCGGCGCCGTGCGCACACCATTCACCAGCAGCTCCTGGCCGAACAGGGCCGCAATCTCGAACAGCCCCATGTCGTCAATGACTGGATCTCGATCTATGCCATGGCGGTCAACGAGGAGAACGCCGCCGGCGGGCGCGTCGTCACCTCGCCCACCAACGGGGCGGCCGGCGTGGTGCCGGCCGTGATCCGCTACTACCGCGACCATTGCCGCGGCTCGAGCCATGAAGGCATCCGCGATTTTCTGCTGGTCGCCGCCGCCATCGGCGGCATCATCAAGTACAACGCCTCGATCTCGGGGGCCGAAGTCGGCTGCCAGGGCGAGGTCGGATCGGCTTCGGCCATGGCGGCGGCAGGCCTCTGCGCTGCGCTCGGCGGCTCCAACGAACAGGTGGAGAACGCGGCCGAAATCGCGCTGGAACACCATCTGGGCATGACCTGCGATCCGGCCAAGGGCCTGGTTCAGGTGCCGTGCATCGAGCGCAATGGGCTCGGCGCGATCAAGGCGGTGAGCGCCGCCAGCCTGGCCTTGCGCGGTGACGGCAAGCATTTCATGCCGCTCGACAATTGCATCGAGACGATGCGCCAGACCGGCATCGACATGAATCTCAAATACAAGGAGACCTCGACCGGCGGGCTTGCCGTCAACCTGCCGGAGTGCTGAGAGCCGGCGAGGCGAGTTGCGATCGGAACGAAGGCGTTGCTCTCTACACGCCACTCTGCCGCCGCCGTGGAGCCTGGCTCACTCCTTCCTGGCGGCGAAGGCGTCGAGCGTGTGTTCGGCGCTGGCGATGGTGGGGGTGGCGACCTCCCCGGAGTCGAGATAGAGAATGCGCCCTTCCCGCGCCGGCTTGAGGAACTTGTCCCAGCCCGGCATGATCTTGCCGAGCCGGGCGCGGATCGCCGCTTCCGAGCGGTCTTTTTCGGCATAGCTGTTCATGATCACCAGCAGGTCGGGATCGACCCGCCCGAAGATCTCCGGGCTCAGCGGCGTGGCGAAGATCGAGCCGAGGCCCTTGCCTGCCCCCATGCCCTCCACCTTGGCGGGGTGATAGCCGAGATCCTCCAGGGCCTGGATCGCGCCCGAGATCTCACCGACCAGATTGACCTGGTCATGCACGATGACGGCCATATAGGTCCGCTCCCGCTCTCTGGGCGGCAGCTTGGCCTTGAGGGCGGCGACCCGGTCGAGATAGGCCTTTTTGCGCGCAGCGAATGCATCCTGCCGGCCAAGAAGCCTGGCCAGATCCTCCTCGACGCCGATACCGCGCGTCCTGCCGGTGCTGGCCTTCTGCAGATAGACCGGCGCGATCGCCGAAAGCTGGCCGGCCTTGTCGACATCGCGCTCGGTGCCGATGATCAGGTCCGGATCGAGCTTGCGCACCTTTTCCAGATCGATCTGCCCGACCGCTCCGATGCCGGTCGGCTTGGGGCCTTTTCTCGCCAGCACCGTATCGACGAAGTCGACGGCGGTCAGCATCCGCCCATCGTCGGAGCGGCCATAGCTGCCGGTGATGTCGACGCCGAGGTCCAGGAGCGGCAGCCCCAGAAGGGGTTCATGCAGCACGATGATCCGTTTCGGATCCTGGGGAATGGTGACGGATCGCCCGGTATCGTCGGTCACGGCGCGGTCCGCAGCCAAAGCCATCTGTGCCGCCAACATGGCCGGGATCAAAACGGCCCATCGCATGGTCTTGCGCATGGTCTTGCCTTTCAGTGTGTCCGAAACAGTTTGAGCGCCCTCAGGCGCAGGGAGAGGATGAAGAGCGGCACGCCAACCAGGGTGAGGCTCAGCCCGAGCGGCATGGCGATCTCGCCGGCTACCGCCCTCGTCAACCCGTCGGCTGATATCACCAGAACCCCGCCCATCAGCCCGGCCAGGAACAGTCTTGCCCGCGCCAGCGCGGGTGAGAGGAAGCCGACGAGCTGTGGCGCCAGCACGCCCAGGAACATCAGCGGGCCCACGGCGGTGACGGCAGCCGCGCCCAGGAGCACTGCGAGTACGAGTACGATCGGCCTCGACCGGCCGATCGGCTCGCCCAGAGCAAGCGCCATCTCCTCGCCGAGCTCATAGGGGCCGAGCGCGTGCCCGGCCAGGAAGGCGACGGGCAGGCTGAGCAGGAACCAGGGAGCCAGGGCGGCGATCCCCGCCCAGCTCGCCTGGAACAGCGATCCCGCCAACCAGCTCGACAGGGCGTAGGATGTCTCGCTCGGCGTGTAGAGGATGAGCAGGGAAGCGATGGAGGACAGAACGGTCTCGATCGCGATGCCCATCAGCAGGATGGCGAGGCCGTTCGAACGCTCGCGCCCGACCAGGATAAGCAGGGCCAGGGCCACGCCGAGCCCTCCGCCCAGCGCCGCCAGCGGGATCAGGGCCTTCGATGCAGTCGGAGCATAGATCAGGAGCAGCATGATCATGATCATCGAGCCCTGGCTGAGTCCCAGCAGGCCGGGATCGGCCAGAGGATTGCGCGTGAGTGACTGCAGCATCGAAGCCGCCATCGCCACCAGCCAGCCGGCGAGAAAACCTGTGAGGATGCGGGGCAGCCGGACATCCCACAAGGCATAGGCCTTGTCGGGATCGAGCGGGGCGGCGCCGAGAGCAGCGGCGAGGTCCCCCAGCCCCGCTTTGATCGATCCCATGCCCAGGGACAATGCCGCCAGGGCGACAGCGGCCACGATCAGGAAGAAGCCGGCATAGAGATTGCCAAGCCGGATCTGCAGGCCACCAGGCCAACGCAGCACGGCCTTGCCGTCGACAGCCCGCGCCAGCTTCACGACGGGCTCCTTGCGGCCGTGCCGAGATAATAGCGCCGGACGATCAGGGCGAAGACCACGCCGCCCATCAGGTCCAGGAGCACGCCGGTGTGCAGGACATAGGGTTTGAAGGCCTCGCGCGCGGCAAGGTCAGCGAGCAGGCACAGGCCTGCGCCACAGACGGCGCAGACCGGCAGGCCAAACTTGAATCCCCCGCCGACGAAGGGACGGACGAGATGCGGCACCACCAGGCCGACGAAGCCGATCGGCCCGCAGATCGCCACGGCCGAGCCGGCGGCGAGCGCCACAGCCGTCAGGGCGAGGCGCGAAACCCTGATAACGTCGACGCCGAGCGAAGTGGCCTTGCCGTCGCCGAGGGCGATCACAGTGAGCGGCCGGGCCAGCAATTGCAGCCCAACCAACCCGATCAGGCCGATCCACCAGAAGCGCAACAGGCGGTCGGCATAGACATGGTTGATGTTGCCGCTCACCCAGCCGAGGAAATCCATGCGCCGGGCCGGATCGGAGAGCAGGATGGCATTGGCAATGCCGATGAAGAACATCGAGACCAGCGCGCCGGCCAGGATGAGCGCCAGGCCGCGCGGATCATGCGAGAGTCCGGCGAGCCGTGCCACCGTGAGGCTGGCGGCAAAGCCGACGACGGCACCGGTCAGGGCGGCGAGGCCCTGCGCATCGAGGCCGAAATCGAACAGATAGGCCCCGGCGACGACAAAGGCCGTGGCGCCGGCATTGATGCCCAGGGTCGAGGGGGAAGCGAGCGGGTTGCGGGTCAGGCCTTGGAGCACCAGGCCGCCGCAAGCCGTTGCAGCGCCGGCATAGAGGGCAATCAAGGCGCGTGGCAGCCTCTGATAGATGACGACATAGTCGTCATAGCTCGCCGGCTCGAAACGCAGGACCGC
Source organism: Labrys sp. (in: a-proteobacteria) (assembly GCF_047605565.1). Classification (NCBI taxonomy): domain Bacteria; kingdom Pseudomonadati; phylum Pseudomonadota; class Alphaproteobacteria; order Hyphomicrobiales; family Xanthobacteraceae; genus Labrys; species Labrys sp. (in: a-proteobacteria). Next base: position 57,555 of record NZ_JASGFM010000015.1, on the reverse strand, counting down.
CGCGACAACCTCGGATGGCGGAATCGCCTCCGCCCCGAAGCTCAGATTGGCGACGACGAGCAGCACGAGCACTGCGCATGCCGCGCCGAGAAGGAGCCAGCGCCGGATCATGCTGCGACCGGCTTTTCCGCTTGCACACGCGGCAGGCAGACGAGCCTGCCCTGCCGCTCGAAGATGTCGACGTCGAGATCGAAGACCTGCCCGACATTGCTGGAGGTCATCACCTGCCCGGCGGGTCCCTTGGCCACGACCTGCCCGTCATGCAGCATGATCACTTCATCGGCGAAGGTCGTCGCCAGATTGATGTCGTGCAGCACCATGACGATGGTCTTGCTTTGCTCGAGGGCGAGGCTCTGCACCAGTTCCAGCACGGCATATTGATATTTCAGGTCGAGATGGTTCACCGGCTCGTCCATCAGGATGATGGGCGTGTCCTGGGCCAGCACCATGGCGATCCAGGCGCGCTGCCTTTGGCCGCCGGAGAGCGAGGTGAGCGGCCGATGTGCCATGTCGGCAAGGCCTACTCTCTCGAGGGCCTGTCGAAACAGCAGCCGGTCACGCACGCTCGGGCCCGCCATCGCCGATGTCCGGGCATAGCCGGCCAATTCGATCAGCTCGCCCAGCGTCATATAGTCGGGACAGTGGCTGTCCTGCGGCAGATAGGCAATTTCGCGAGCGAGCGTCTTGCGCCCAATGACCCGGATCGACTGTCCCGCCAGGGTGATCTCGCCGGCGCTCAGGGGCAAAAAGCCCATGATCGCTTTCAGCAGGGTCGATTTTCCGCAACCATTCGGGCCGATCAGGACATTCAGGCGCCCAGGCTCGAAATCGACCGACACTCCCCGCAAGACGGGCTGCCTGCCATAGCCGGCCACCACATTGTTCGTCCTGAGCACCGTGTAATCACCCAACGCAAATCACGCTTGAATACAGATTAAGTTACGGTAAATCATCACGCAATTCTAAAATTGAAGCCAAGATACTTTATAATAATTCAACATTGCACCAATTGGAGGTCTGATAATAGAATATGACAACCAAAAGAAGACTGCACATCGGCCTTTCTCTGGCTCCGACCTGGCTGAGTGGCGATGGCTGGCGGCGCCTAGACAGCAATATCGAGAATATTTACTCTGAAGAATTCTATCTGGACATTGCCCGGCGGGCGGAGACGGCCAGGCTGGATTTCGTGTTCCGGCCCGACACCCTCTTTCTCGATCCGCAGGCGCTTGAAACCGGCCCCGGCTTCGGCAGTCTCGATCCCACCATCCTGCTGGCGGCCATGGCGCGCGAAACCAGCCATGTCGGCCTGCTCACCACCATCTCCACCACCTTCAATTCGCCCTATGTGGTGGCGCGCCAGTTGCAATCCCTCAACTGGCTGAGCAAGGGCCGGGTCGGCTGGAACATCGTCACGGCACTGGACGGCAACGAGAATTTCGGCCTGCCGGCCATGCCCTCGGCCGGGGAACGTTATGCACGTGCAGCCGAATTCACCCAGGTCGTGCGCCGGCTCTGGGCCAGCTATCCGCAGGACGCCCTGAAGCAGGATCGCGAGAGCGGCCGCTATGCCGTTTCAGCCCTCGTACAGCCGATCGATCACGTTGGCGCCCGTTTCAACGTCAAGGGGCCGCTCAATCTGCCGGCCTATGGCAGATCCTCGATTCCGCTGATCCAGGCCGGCGCCTCGCCGACGGGGCGCGATTTCGCCGCTTCGGTCGCCGACGCCATCTTCGCCTCGACCCCCGACATGGCAGCCGCGCTGGAGTTGCGCAGCGATCTCAGGCAGCGCGCACTCGGCCATGGCCGCAGACCCGACGACATTCGCGTGCTGCCGGGCCTCAGCCTCTATCTCGCTTCCAATCGAAGCGAGGCGCGGGCACTCTTTGCACAGACCCATGCCCGCGCCGATACGGGGCGCAGGTTCAAGGCCATCCGGGACATGACGGGCCTCGACCTCTCGCGCTGCCCCGACGACCGCCGCGTCACCGCAGCCGATCTGCCCGAGGTGGTCCCGGCACTGCGCAGCCGCACCCATGCCGACCTCCTGCTTCGCCTGATCCGCAACGAACAGCCGACGGTCGCCGAACTTCTGACGCGGCCCGAGGTGATCGGCTCGGCGCATTGGCGCGTCATCGGAACGGCGCGGGAGGCAGCCGAGCAGGTCCGGCAATGGGCAAGTGCCGGCGCGATCGACGGCTTCGTCATCCTGCCCGGCGGATCGGCCGAAGCACTCCGGCTGGCCCTCGATGATCTCGTGCCGCAGCTGGCCGAGGCCGGATTGTTCCGGCAGGCGTATCGCGGATCGACTTTCGCCGATCATCTCAGGGACGACGGGGATATCTGACGTGCGGCGTACCCTGGCCGCTCGCCTCAGCCATATTGCGCCAGGCCCCGGCCGAGGGACCAGTTCACCTTGGCAACCTCGACGAGGCTGACGAAGACGTCTTCCGGCCGAATGCCGGGATTCTCCGCAAGGCGCTCCGCGATCCGGCGGAACAGGGCCCTTTTCTGCGCCTCGCTACGCGTATTGCTTACGGTGAGCTGGATCAGCACGAGGTCGTCGCTGCGGGCAACGTCGAAATAGTGGGCGCCATAGCGGAAATTATCAGCCTCGTGCTCGGTGATGGTCATGAACTGATCGTCCTCGGGCACGTCGAAGGTCTCGCGCATGGCTTGGTAGAGGCCATCGAAGATTGCCTGGCGATAGGCTCGCGGCTTTCCGGCACGCATCGCGATGTGTGTAAGCGGCATGGAGTTTCTCCTCTGTGATCCGATCGGAGCCTAGATGCTGCTCACTCATTTTGGTATTCTATGAATATGCATATCAGTAATAAGAGATGGAAATGATAGAGCGACCGCTCGATCTCGATGCCGTCAGGGCTTTTGTGCACATCGCCGACCTCGACAGCTTCACGCGGGCTGCCGAGGTCCTGCAAACGACGCAGGCCGCCGTCAGCCTGAAACTGAAGCGGCTGGAAGAAAGGCTCGGCTGCCGCCTGGTCGAGCGCACCCCTCGCTATGTGCAGCTTTCACCCCAGGGTATCGCCTTTCTCGAACCGGCCCGCGAGCTCCTGGCGGGGCACGAGCGCGCGCTCGCCGTCTTTGCGACCACGCGCCAGCGCCTCACCATCGGCCTCAGTGATCATGTCGCCGGGCCCGACCTGCCGGCGCTGATCGCGCGCATGAACGCCCAGGACCCGCAGCTTCTGATCGAGATCCGCATCGGGTCCTCGGGTGACCTTTTGCAGAGCTTCGACCGGCGCGAGCTCGACACCGTGATCGTGCGCCTGCATGCCGGCCGAAGCGATGGCGAGGTGATCGCCGAGGAGAGATTCGGCTGGTTTGCCGCACCCGACTGGCAGAAGCGTGCGGATGAACCCTTGCCCTTGGCGACGATGGCCGAACCCTGCGGCGTACGCGCGATGGCCGGCCGTCTGCTTGATGACGCCGGCCTGCCCTGGCGCGAGAGTTTCGTTGGCGGCGGGGTGGCGGCGGTGACGGCAGCCGTGATGGCCGGGCTCGGCGTTGCCGCCCTGGCGCCGCGCATGCTGCCCCTCGGGGCCGTCGAGGTTGGTGCCAGGCTTGGCCTGCCCGAATTGCCGCGTCTGCCGGTGTTGCTGCACAGCCGAGTCAGACAAGACCGGCCACGCGAGGCACTCGCCGCACTCGCAGCTGCCTTCCGCGCTGCCGTACGAGGATAACTCACCTCACTTATATGATTAGAGAATACACACAGTGCCTTGAAATATAATTGTTATCTCTGATTGTTTCTAGCCGCCACCTAACGCCGGACATCCCCGCCGGCTCTGCCGCGGTATCGCCCCTCATCGCGAAACGGTTGATCGCGTCCACGCCCGCCTTTATCCCTCTTGTCGACAAGAGGATTCCAGAATGAAGAAGAAAGCAGCGGGTGGTGCGGCCACGGAGAGCAAGGGCGGCTCCGCGGAGCGCAAGCGTGGCTCCGGCGTGAAGGTGGTCTATGACCTCCTGCGCGACGAGATCCTTGATCTGGTGCTGCCGCCCGGCAGCCCGATCGACGAAGTCCAGTTGGCGGAACGCTTCAAGATGTCCCGCACGCCGATCCGCGAAGCCCTGGTAAGGCTGGCGGGCGAGGGATTGATCGACACCCTCCCCAACCGCTCGACCATGGTGTCGAGCATCGACTTCCTCAACATGTCGCCGTTCTTCGACGCCCTGGTGCTGATGTACAGGGTGACGACGAGGCTGGCGGCCGAGCATCACCGCGGGCAGGACCTGGAGGCGATCCGCGCACGCCAGGGCGAATTCGCCGCCGCCGTCACGGCCCAGGACGCGCTGGCGATGATCGCTACCAATGCCGCCTTTCATTCGGCCATCGCCGAAGCCGGCCGCAATCCCTATTTCACCGGCCTGTTCAAGCGGCTGCTCGACGAGAACCGGCGTTTCCTGCGCCTCTATTATCAATCCTTCGACGACCGACTGCCGCGGCGCTTCGTCGACGAGCATGAGGATATGATCGCGGCGATCGTGGCACGCGACGTCGACCTCTCCGACAAGCTCGCCAAGATCCATGCCGAGCAGATCGTCGAGCAGATCCGCAAATTGCTGGTCCGCGACCGCCGGCTCGAAATCGCCCTCTGAAACGCCTTGCACAGCATCATGCCGAGACAGATAAAGACCCTTTGAAACAAGGCATTAGGATAAATTTCGCACCGGGATAGCCAGTTTCTTTGGCGCTCTTGTCGATTTCTTGTCGACAAATAAAATACAAAGATGTATGAAGATGCCGACGATAGGAATCGGCGCCCATCTGGAACTGCGATCGAGCCTATCCCCCCGGCCAACAGAGGAGCCCGAGATGAAGGCCAAGATTTTCTCCGGTGTCATTCCCGCGCTGATGACCCCGTGCAAGGCGGATCGCAGCCCGGATTTCGAGGCCCTCGTACGCAAGGGCAAGCAACTCATCGGAGAGGGCATGTCGGCCGTGGTCTATTGCGGCTCGATGGGTGACTGGCCCCTCCTCACCGATGCCCAGCGCATGGAAGGCGTCGAGCGCCTGGTCAAGGCCGGCGTCCCGGTGATCGTCGGCACCGGCGCGGTCAACACCGCTTCGGCCGTGGCCCATGCCGCCCACGCCCAGAAGGTCGGCGCCCAGGGCCTGATGGTGATCCCGCGCGTCCTGTCGCGCGGCTCGGTCGTCGCGGCTCAGAAAGAGCATTTCAAGGCCATCCTGACCGCTGCCCCCGATCTGCCGGCCGTGATCTACAACAGCCCCTACTACGGCTTTGCCACCCGCGCTGACCTGTTCTTCGCCCTCCGGGCCGAGCATCCCAACCTGGTCGGCTTCAAGGAATTCGGCGGCCCGGCCGACATGCGCTATGCGGCCGAAAACATCACCAGCCGCGACGACGGCGTCTCCCTGATGATCGGCGTCGATACCGCCGTATTCCACGGCTTCGTCAATTGCGGCGCCACCGGCGCGATCACCGGCATCGGCAATGTCCTGCCCAAGGAAGTGATCCATCTGTGCAAGCTGTCCGAGGCCGCCGCTGCCGGTGACGTCGACGCCCGCCAGCGCGCCCAGGAGCTGGAGCAGGCCCTGGCCGTGCTGTCCTCCTTCGACGAAGGGCCGGACCTGGTCCTCTTCTTCAAGCACATGATGGTGGTGAAGGGCGACAAGGAATACGCCCTCAACTTCAACGAGACCGATGTGCTGTCCGACAGCCAGTGCGGCTATGCCGAAACGCAGCTCAAACTGTTCGACACCTGGTACGCACAGTGGAGCCGCCTGCCCGGCGCCGTGCAGAAATGCGCCGCCTGACGGCATTGTAAGACTGCTGAACTGAAAAAGGCCCTCCCATCCGGAGGGCCTTTGCATTTGTGGGGGCTATCGCGATCCTGCTATCCTAGGTAGACATGTCTGCCTGGGACCGCCAGCATCCTGCTGGCTCTTTGTTTCTAGCAACCGCGACGTTTCCAAGAGCCAGCAGGATGCTGGCGGTCCCAGGAAGAGTTGGCCTCAATCCACCGCGTCGAGGCCGAGCGCCAGCAGCCGGTCGAGCCCATCGACTTCGGCGGCGCTGAGGACGATGCCCTCCGCCTCCGACTGGGCACGCGCCGCAAAGCGACGCTGGGATGGCAGCCTGGCGCCCTGCCCGACGATGGTTTCGAACAGGATCTCGGCTCGGGCAAAGGGATCGCCTGGCCGCCCCGCAGCGAATTTCTCGGGCGAAAAGGCGAGGATCAATTCGCCATGGGCCGGCGCCAGGGTGGTAGTGCCCAGGGCTTCCAGCGCCTCGGGGCTGGTGAGATCTCCGATCATGATGCCGGCCAGGAGTTCGACCATCGTGCCGATCGCCGAGCCCTTATGACCACCGAAAGGCAGCATGGCGCCGGCAAGCGCCGCCACCGGATCGGTCGTCGGCTTGCCCTCGGCATCGATCGCCCAGCCCTCGGGCAGCGGCTTGCCGGCCCGACGGTGCAACTCGATCTCCCCGCGGGCTGCAACTGAGGTGGCGAAGTCGAAGACATAGGGTGGCTTGTTTTGGCGCGGCCAGCCGAAGCCGAAGGGGTTGGTGCCGAGCAGGGGCTTGTTGCCGCCGGTGGGCGCCACGGCCGAGTAGCTCGGGCACATCACGAGGGCGGCGAGGCCCTGCTCCGTCACGGCCTCCACTTCGGGCCAGAGCGCCGAGAAATGCGTGCAGTCATTGATCACCAGCGCGGCCAGGCCATAGAGGCGGGCGCGCTCGACCAGGAGGGGCAGGCCAAGCTCGAAGGCCGGATTGGCAAAGCCACCTCTAGCATTGACCTTGACGACGGCGGAGGCGTCCTCTGCCGACAGGACAGGCTCGGCGTCGGGGCGGACCTTGCCGGCCTTCACCGTGCGCAAGGCGCCTTCGATGCGATAGATGCCATGCGATTTGCAGGCGTCCCGCTCGCCGGCGACGATCACGCGCGTCACGGCGCCGGCCTGGGCTGCATTGAAGCCGGCCTTGCGGAAGATCGCTTCCACCTGCTCGCTCAGTTCCTTCGTCGTCAACACACGCCCGTCCGTCATAGCTCGCCTTTCCTCGTCTTTCGCGTCGTCTCAGCCTATCACGGCTTGCCGATAAAAATACATAGTGTATACATATAATCGACAAGCGCGTTTGAATTTCGCGTTTCCCTCGCAAGGTCCGGAAGGAATGGCATATGGGTTTCACTCCCACAGGCAAGCATCTTGTCGCAGGTGACTGGCTCGAAGGCGAAGGGTTCTTCACGTCGGCTCCGGCCCATGGGCCGGCGCACCGGTTTTCCGTCGGCACCGGCGCCCTGGTGGACCGAGCCTGCGAAGCGGCGGAGGAAGCATTCTGGCATTTCGGCTATGCCAAGCGCTGGGAGCGCGCCGCCTTCCTGCGCGTCATCGCCGAGGAGATCGAGGCCCGCGGCGAGGCGATCACCGAGATCGGCAGCCAGGAAACTGGCCTGCCTGCCGCGCGCCTGCAGGGAGAGCGGGCCCGCACCATCGGCCAGCTCCGGCTCTTTGCCGATCATATCGAGCTCGGTGGCTATCTCGACCGCCGTGTGGATGTGGCCTTGCCCGATCGCCAGCCAGCACCACGGCCCGAGATCCGCATGATGCAGCGCCCCATCGGCCCGGTCGCTGTGTTCGGCGCCTCCAACTTCCCCCTCGCCTTCTCGACCGCCGGCGGTGATACCGCCGCTGCACTTGCAGCAGGCTGTCCCGTGGTGGTCAAGGGCCACTCCGCTCATCCCGGCACGGGAGAAATCGTCGCCGAGGCCATCGATGCCGCCATCCGCAGAAGCGGTGTGCATCCGGGCGTGTTCTCCCTGATCCAAGGCAATAGTCGCGAGATCGGCCAGGCCATCGTGCAGCATCCGCTGATCAAGGCCGTCGGCTTCACCGGTTCGCTCGCCGGCGGCCGGGCGCTCTTCGATCTGTGCGCAGCCCGCCCCGAACCAATCCCCTTCTTCGGAGAGCTCGGATCGGTCAACCCGATGTTCCTGCTGCCCGAAGCGCTCAGGGCGCGGCCCGAGGCTCTCGGCCAGGGCTGGGCCGCCTCCCTGACGATGGGAGCGGGCCAGTTCTGCACCAACCCCGGCATCGCCGTGGTGAACGAGGGTCCCCACGCCGACCGCTTCACCGCCGCTGCGACCGAAGCACTCGGCAAGGTGGCACCGCAGACCATGCTGTCGGACGGCATTGCCCGCTCCTACCATGAAGGTCAGGCGCGCATGTCCGAGCGCAACGCTGTCCGTCCCCTGCTGGCAACGCCGATGTCGGGCCGCGAGGTCTCGCCGAGCCTGTTCGAGACCTCCAGCAAGCGCTTCCTGGCCGACCACGCCCTCGGCGAGGAGGTATTCGGCCCGCTTGGCCTGGTGGTGCGAGCGTCGTCGGCCGAGGATATGGAGCGGCTGGCCCGCGCCTTCGTGGGCCAGCTGACCGTGACCATTCACATGGAGCCGGCGGATCTTGCCGCCGCACGCCGCCTGCTACCCATCCTCGAACGTAAGGCCGGGCGCGTGCTCGTCAACGGCTTTCCCACCGGCGTCGAGGTCGTTGACGCCATGGTCCATGGCGGCCCCTATCCGGCCTCGACCAATTTCGGTGCGACCAGCGTCGGCACCCTGTCCATCCGGCGTTTCCTGCGTCCCGTGGCCTACCAGAACCTGCCGCAGGGCCTGCTGCCCGAGGACCTCGACGGCTGAACCTCGAGGCAGGACCCTCGATCGTTGCAAATGACGGCATCTGCCGTCCTCGGCCGGCCTCCGGTTGCGCCGGGAACGGCGGCACTGTCAGAATGTAATTGCTCACCGGGGGGCTACGCGACCTTGATGGCAGGGGGTGAGGAACCACGTCGGAATAATTTATGCCCACACATAAAATTCTTTTTGTATTCATGTTGTATTTTTAGTTGATTTCGCGCTCGAAAACGCAATAGTGGCTGCGCCGTGAAAAACACGAGCCAAAGCAAAGAGAGAGCGTGAGAATGAGGAAATCGGTCGCTGTCTTCGGCCTCATGGCCGCCATCGCCATGGCCAGCCCCGCCAAGGCGGACAAGCTGGACGACATCATCGCTTCGGGAACGCTGCGCTGCGCCGTGGTGCTCGACTTTCCGCCCATGGGCTCGCGCGATGCCAACAACAATCCGATCGGCTTCGACGTAGACTATTGCAACGATCTCGCCAAGGCCCTCGGCGTGAAGGCCGAGATCGTCGAGACCCCCTTCCCCGAGCGCATCCCGGCCCTGATGTCCGGCCGCGTCGATGTCGGTGTCGCCTCGACCTCCGACACGCTGGAGCGTGCCAAGACGGTGGGCATGACCATCCCCTATTTCGCCTTCGAAATGGCGGTGACGGCCAATGAAAAGTCGGGCGTGAAGTCCTTCGAGGGCATGAAGGGCAAGGTCGTGGGCGCCACCGCCGGCACCTATGAAGCCATCGCGCTCGAAAAGCAGGTCAAGGCCTGGGGCAGCGGTGAATTCCGCCCCTACCAGACCCAGGCCGACGTCTTCCTCGCCTTGAGCCAGGGCCAGCTCGACGCCACCGTCTCCACCTCCACGGTGGCCCAGGCCAATGTGAAGACCGGCAAGTTCCCCGGCATCGCCGTGGTCGGCAAGGCGCCCTTCGACATCGACTATGTCGCGCTGTTCGCGGCCCGCGACGAATACGGCCTGATCAACTACCTCAACCTGTTCATCAACCAGCAGGTCCGCACCGGCCGCTACGCCGAGCTCTACAAGAAGTGGGTGGACGAAAACGTTCCCAACCTCACCGTCAACGGCTCCTACCGCTGACCTGACCGTTTCACCGGCGGCGCGTCGCCAAGCCTCGCGCCGCCGATCCCGCTCGAGAGGTGAAACGGCATGTTCAAATATGCCTTCCATTGGAATCAGGCCCTGAAAGCGCTGCCGCAGCTGCTCGATGGCGCCCTGGTCACCTTGCAGATCGCCCTCCTGTCGATGGCGATCGGCCTTGCCATCGCCATCGTCCTCACCCTGTTCCGCCTGTCCGGCAACCGCCTTCTCGGCGGCTTCGCCACGGCCTGGGTCGAGGTGGCGCGCAACACGCCGGCGCTGTTCCAGATCTACATGGCGCATTTCGGCCTCGGCAATTTCGGCATTCACCTGACGCCCTTCACCGCGCTGCTCGTCGGCATCGCCTTCAACAATGCCGGCTACCTGGCCGAGAATTTCCGCGGCGCCCTCAAGGCCATTCCCGACACGCAGGCCCGCGCCGGCCGCTCGCTCGGCATGACCTCGCTGCAGGCGTTCCGTCTGATCATGCTGCCGCAGATGTTGCGCGTCGCCTTCCTGCCCGCCACCAACCAGATGGTCTGGGCCATCCTGATGACCTCGCTCGGCGTCACCGTGGGCATGAATACCGATCTGGCCGGCGTCACCCAGGAGCTGAATGCCCGCTCCTTCCGCACCTTCGAATTCTTCGCGCTGGCCGCGGTGATCTACTACCTGATCGCCAAGGCCGTCACTTTGGCGGCCCGGGCATTTGCCTGGCGCATGTTCCGGTATTGAGGGGGTCGATCATGTTCAACACCACCCTGACCTGGAGCGATCTCGCCTTCCTGGCCCAAGGCGCCGGCATGACACTGGCGGTCACCGCGGTCTCGGTCGCCGCCGGAACCGTACTCGGCATCCTCTTCGGCGTGATCCGCGTCCAGCTCGGTCCCTATTGGTCGGCGCCGCTGACCTTCCTGCTCGACATTTTCCGCTCGGTGCCGCTGCTCATCCAGCTCGTGCTGGTCAATGCCTTCCAGTCGATCGCCAAGCTGGGCTGGCCGCCCTTCACCACTTCCTGCGTGGTGCTGAGTTTATATACGGCCGCCTACTGCACCGAGATCGTGCGCGGCGGCATCGCCTCGGTGCCGACGACCACCCGCCGGGCCGCGCGTTCGCTCGGCATGAGCTGGTGGCAGGACATGCGCTACATCGTGGCGCCGCTGGCCATCCGCGTCAGCCTGCCCTCCTGGATCGGCCTGACGCTCGGCGTCATGAAGGATTCCGCCCTGGTGCTCTGGCTCGGCCTGATCGAGCTCCTGCGCGCCTCGCAGATCCTGGTCACCCGCCTGCAGGAACCGCTCTTCATCCTGATGATCTGCGGCGCCATCTATTTCCTCATCAGCTTTCCCATCGCCCGTCTCGGCGGCTATCTCGAAAGACGGTGGTCCCCCAATGATTGAGATCCAGAACGTCCGCAAATCCTTCGCTTCGCTCGAAGTGCTGAAGGGCATCAATCTCACCGTCGACAAGGGCGAGGTGGTCAGCATCATCGGCGGCTCCGGCTCGGGCAAATCGACGCTGCTGACCTGCATCAACGGCCTGGAGCCGATCAATGCGGGCAAGATCACCATCGACGGCACCGAGGTCCATGCCAAGAGCACCGACCTCAACAGACTGCGCCGGAAGGTCGGCATCGTCTTCCAGCAGTGGAATGCCTTTCCGCATCTGACCGTGCTGGAAAACGTCATGCTCGCCCCGCGCAAGGTGCTCGGCATGGCCAGGGCCAAGGCCGAGGAGATCGCGGTCAAGCAGCTGAGCCATGTCGGGCTGGCCGAGAAGCTCTCCGTTTATCCCACCCGGATGTCAGGCGGCCAGCAGCAGCGCATGGCGATCGCCCGGGCCCTTGCGATGTCGCCCGAATATATGCTGTTTGACGAGGTGACATCAGCGCTCGACCCGATGCTCGTCGGCGAAGTGCTCGACACGCTCAAGATGCTGGCCGAAGAGGGCATGACGATGATCTGCGTCACGCATGAAATGGCGTTCGCCCGCGACGTCTCCAACCGGGTAGCCTTCTTCCATCAGGGCGTGATGGCGGAGATCGGCACGCCGGACCAGCTCTTCGGTGCGCCGCAGAACCCCGAAACCCAGAAATTCCTGGCGAGTGTGCGGTGAGTTCGGATCTCGACGTCATCGTCATCGGGGCCGGCGTGGTGGGCCTGTCCTCCGCCATCGCCGCCAAGGAGCGCGGGCTCTCGGTCGCGGTGCTGGACCGGGAAGGCCCGGCCGCCGGCGCCTCCGCCGGCAATGCCGGCGCCTTTGCCTTCACCGATATCCTGCCGCTCGCCTCGCCCGGCATCCTGAGGAAGGCGCCGAAATGGCTGATGGACCCACTCGGGCCCCTCAGCGTGCCGCCGGCCTATGCGCTGCGGATCGCGCCCTGGATGTTCCGCTTCTGGCGGGCCTGCTCGGCCTCGCGCGTGGCACATGCGACGGCGGCCCAGACGGCTCTGATGGATCTGTCCAAGGCCGAGCTCGAGCCCTTCCTGGCTGAGACCGGCACGCTTCAGATGCTGCGCAAGGAAGGCAATCTGCAGGTCTACGAGAGCAAGGCGGAGCTGGAGGCCTCACTGCCGGGCTGGGATGCCCGGCAGGCCCATGGCATCGAATTCCGTCATCTCGACGCCACCGGCATGGCCGAGATTCAGCCGGGGCTGGCCCCGCGCTTCAGCCATGGCACCTTCACACCCGGCTGGTTCTCCATCGCCGATCCCAAACTTTATACGCTGGCACTGGCAGAGCACCTGCGCGCGAACGGCGGACTGGTCGAACGGGCGGAGGTCAAGGCTCTCACCCCCTTCGAAGGTGGCGTCGAAATCCTTGGCGCGGATGGCAGCGTGCGGCGGGCCGCCAAGGTGGTGCTCGCTGCAGGCGCCTTCTCGCACCGGATCGCCCGGACCATCGGCGAGGTCATCCCGCTGGAAACCGAGCGCGGCTACAACACCACGCTGCCGCCCGGTTCCCTCGATCTGCGCACCCAGATCACCTTTGGCGGCCATGGCTTCGTCGTTTCGCGTTTGTCGACGGGCGTCCGCGTCGGTGGCGCCGTGGAACTCGGCGGTTTGGAACTCAAGCCGAATTTCCGGCGCTCGGAAGCCATGCTGAAGAAGGCGCAGGCCTTCCTGCCAGGCCTGAAGCCGGAAGGCGGCGTGCAATGGATGGGCTTCCGCCCCTCCCTGCCCGACAGCCTGCCCGCCATCGGCCGTTCCCGCGCCACGCCCCGCGTGATCCATGCCTTCGGCCACGGCCATCTCGGCCTGACCCAGTCGGCCGGCACGGCGCGCATCGTCGCCGACCTCCTGACCGGTCACAAGCCCGCCATCGATATCGCTTCTTTCTCGCCTCAGCGTTTCTGACGAAAAGGTCCTGCCATGGCCAACCACACGTTCTCATGCATCGACGGCCACACCTGCGGCAATCCCGTCCGCCTGGTGTCGGGCGGCGGCCCGCTTCTCAAAGGCGCGACCATGCTGGAAAAGCGCGCCCATTTCCTGCGCGAATTCGACTGGATCCGCACCGGCCTGATGTATGAGCCGCGCGGCCACGACATGATGTCGGGCTCGATCCTCTATCCGCCGACCCGGCCGGACTGCGACGTCGCCGTGCTGTTCATCGAGACCTCCGGCTGCCTGCCGATGTGCGGCCACGGCACCATCGGCACCATCACCATGGGCATCGAGCACGGCCTGATCACCCCGCGCGAGCCCGGCAAGCTCTCGATCGACGCCCCTGCCGGCAAGGTCGACATCACCTACCGCCAGGAAGGCCGCTTCGTGGAGGAAGTGCGCCTCACCAACGTGCCCGGCTTCCTCCATGCCGAGGGCCTGACGGCCGAGGTCGAAGGACTGGGCGAGATCGTGGTCGATGTCGCCTATGGCGGCAATTTCTACGCCATCGTCGAGCCGCAGAAGAATTTCCTGGATATGGCCGACCACACCGCCGGCGAACTGGTGGGCTGGAGCCCGAAGCTGCGTGCCGCGCTCAACGCCAAATACGAGTTCGTCCATCCCGAACACCCTGAGATCCAGGGCCTCAGCCACATCCAGTGGACGGGCAAGCCGACGCAGGCAGGCGCCCATGCCCGCAATGCTGTGTTCTATGGCGAGAAGGCCATCGACCGCTCGCCCTGCGGCACCGGCACGTCCGCCCGCATGGCGCAGCTCGCCGCCAAGGGCAAGCTCAAGGTCGGCGACGACTTCGTGCATGAATCGATCATCGGCTCGCTGTTCAAGGGACGGATCGAGGCGGCCACCGAGATCGCCGGCCGCGCGGCGATCATCCCCTCCATCGCGGGTTGGGCGCGCATGACCGGCATCAACACCATCTTCATCGACGATCGCGACCCCTTCGCCCATGGTTTCGTGGTCAAGTAAGCCGGTTTCGTATTGAAATGAGCAGTTCCCCTTCCGCGCGCAGCATCCTCGCAGGCTCCGCCCACGGGCCCGTCATTGCCAGCCAGGAAGCGCTCAGCTTCTGGGGCGGTGTCGATCCCGCCACCGGGCGGGTGATCGACGTGCACCATCCGCTGCACGGGACCTGCCTCACCGGCGGCATCCTGATGATGCCGTCCAGCCGGGGTTCCTGCACGGGTTCGGGCGTGCTGCTCGACCTCGTCCTCAATGGGCGGGCACCTGCGGCACTGGTTTTCGGCGAGCCCGAGGACGTGCTGACCCTGGGAGCGCTGATCGCCGCCGAGCTCTTCGGCAGGGCTCTGCCCGTGCTGCGCCTGGCGCCCGAGGCTTTCGCGGCCCTGGCGCGGGCAAAGTCCGCGCGGATCAGCGAGACAGCCATCGAGATCGACGGCCTGTCCTTGCCTCTCGCACCTCCTGCCACCACGACGCTCGACCTCACCGAGGCCGATCACGCCATGCTCGATGGACGGGATGGACCGGCTGCGCAGCAGGCCATGCGCATCATCTGCGCCATGGCCGCCCAGCAGGGCGCCCAGGGGCTTGTGGACGTTACCCAGGGCCATATCGACGGCTGTATCTATGCCAGCGCCGCCAACCTGACCTTTGCCGAGAAGATGGCCGAGATGGGCGCTCGTGTCCGCGTGCCTACCACGATGAACGCCATTTCGGTCGACCATGCCAACTGGCGGGAACAGGGCGTGCCGCCCGCCTTCGGCGCGCCGGCCGCGCGCCTTGCCGATGCCTATGTCCGCATGGGCTGCCGGCCGACCTTCACCTGCTCGCCCTATCTGCTCGACAGCGCTCCCCATGCGGGCGAAGCCATCGCCTGGGCCGAGTCCAATGCGGTGATCTTCGCCAATACCGTGCTCGGCGCACGGACCGCCAAGCATCCCGATTTCCTCGACCTCTGCATCGCCGTGACGGGGCGGGCGCCGCTGTCGGGCGTCTATCTCGACCGGCACCGCGAGGCCCGCCGTCTCATTGACGTCGAACTCCCCGACCAGGTGGACGATGCCTTCTGGCCGCTGATCGGCTATCTCGCCGGCCGTGCCGCGCCCGAACGCATCCCGCTCCTGCGCGGCCTCGCCAAGGCCGGGCCCTCGCGGGACGACCTCAAGGCGCTCTGTGCCGCTTTCGGCACCACCTCGGCCGCACCGATGCTGCATGTCGAAGGGGTCACGCCGGAGGCCGACGGTGCCGCAGCCGATGACGCCGACACTGTCGTCATCACGCGCGCCGACATGGCCGCGGCCTGGCAGCGCCTCAACGAAGGGCCGGAACAGGTGGAGCTCGTCGCCATCGGCAGCCCGCATGCCTCGCTCGACGAATGCCGCGGCCTTGCCGAGGCGCTGGCGGGCCGCAGGCGTCTTGCCGATGTCGCCGTCATCGTCACCGCCGGACAGCAGGTCATCCGCGAAGCGGAAGGCGACGGCACCCTCGCACGCCTGCAGGAGAGCGGCGTGCAGGTCCTGCCCGACCTGTGCTGGTGCTCGATTTCAGAACCGGTCTTTCCGACGCGGACCCGGGCCGTGATGACGAATTCCGGCAAATACGCCCATTACGGCCCGGGTCTCTCCGGCCGCGCCGTGCGCCTCGGCAGCCTCGCCGATTGCGTGACCGCGGCGTTGACCGGTCATGCCCCGCATCGTCTCCCCACCTGGCTTTCCTGAGGACTTTTCCATGCGCAGCACGAAAACCATCCACGTGATCTCCGCCCATGCCGAAGGCGAGGTCGGCGACGTCATCGTCGGCGGCGTCACCCCGCCGCCGGGCGACAGCATCTGGGAGCAGAGCCGCTGGATCGCCCGCGACCAGGCCCTGCGCAACTTCGTGCTGAACGAGCCGCGCGGCGGCGTGTTCCGCCATGTCAACCTGCTGGTGCCGCCCAAGCATCCCGAGGCCGATGCCGCCTTCATCATCATGGAGCCGGAAGATACCCCGCCCATGTCCGGCTCGAACTCGATCTGCGTCTCCACCGTGCTGCTCGACAGCGGTATCCTGCCGATGCACGAGCCGGTGACGGAGATCACGCTGGAGGCTCCCGGCGGACTCGTCCGCGTCCGCGCGGAGTGCCGGAACGGCAAGGCAGAACGTATTTTCGTACGCAATCTTCCTAGCTTCGCCGACAAGCTTGATGCAAAGCTCGAAGTTGAAGGGTTAGGTACGCTCACCGTCGACACCGCCTATGGCGGCGACAGTTTCGTCATCGTCGATGCAGCCGCCCTGGGTTTCAGCCTGAAGCCCGACGAAGCGCATGACATCGCCACGCTCGGCGTGCGCATCACCAACGCCGCCAATGCGGCGCTCGGCTTCCACCATCCCGAGAACCCCGACTGGAAGCATTTTTCCTTCTGCCTGTTCGCTGGCGCCGTCGAGCGCACGGCCGAGGGCCTGCGCGCCGGAGCCGCGGTGGCGATCCAGCCGGGCAAGGTCGACCGTTCGCCGACGGGCACGGCGCTGTCGGCCCGCATGGCCGTGCTGCATGCCCGCGGACAGATGACGCAGGAAGACAGCCTGACCGCGGTTTCGGTGATCGGCTCGACCTTCACGGGTCGCATCGTCGGCACCACCGAAGTCGGCGGCCGGCCGGCGGTGCTGCCCGAGATCTCGGGCCGCGCCTGGATCACCGGCACCCACCAGCACATGCTCGACCCCTCCGACCCCTGGCCCGGCGGCTACAAGCTGAGCGACACCTGGGGCGCGCGCTGACAGGCGCGCTGCCGCAAACCATCGGCACCGTCATTGACCCGAAACCTGCCGCCTCTATATCGATAAACGACAACGGTTTTCGAAAAGACGGGCACTGTGGCAATGGCGGCCGACGGACTACCGGATCCTCCCGAGCGGCCTGATGCGTCTGCGCAATCCTCCGAGACCGGACAGGAGCAAGGCCTACCGGCCATGCACGGACCTGCCGACGGCTCACCCCGGGAGGTCTTCGGCGTCTTCCTCAAGCTCGGGCTGACCTCCTTCGGCGGACCGATTGCCCATCTCGGCTATTTCCGCGATGAAGTGGTGGTACGTCGCCGCTGGATCAGTGAAGCCGCCTATGCCGATCTCGTTGCGCTCTGCCAGTTCCTACCGGGGCCCGCCTCCAGCCAGGTCGGCTTCTGCCTGGGCGTCCTGCGTGGTGGCGGATTGCTGGGTGGGCTCGCGGCCTGGCTTGCCTTCACCTTGCCCTCGGCCGTCATCCTGACTGCCTTTGCCCTCGGCGCGTCGGCCCTTGCCGGTCCCCTGGCGGCAGGCGCGCTTCACGGCCTGAAGCTGGTGGCCGTCGCCGTCGTCGCCCAGGCGATCTGGGGCATGGCCAAAACCCTGACGCCGGACAGGGAACGTGCCGGCATTGCCTTGGTGGCCGTCGCCATCACCGCCCTGACGGCAGGCTGGTTCAATCAGATCGGCGCCATCGTGATCGGTGCGCTTGCCGGGCTCTGGCTCTGTCGCAGCGGACAGAGCGCTCCCGTCGGCCGCCTCGGCTTTGTGGTATCGCCACGCAAGGGCATTGTCGCCCTGGCCCTGTTCGCCGCCTTGTTCTTCATTCCTGTCTTGCTCGCAGGTGCGACGGGCGGAGACTCGGCCTTCAAAGGCGCGATCACCCTGTTCGATGCCTTCTACCGCTCCGGGGCGCTGGTCTTCGGCGGCGGCCATGTCGTCCTGCCTCTGTTGCAGGCCGAAGTGGTGGCGCCCGGCTGGGTCGGCAACGAGGCCTTCCTTGCCGGCTATGGCCTGGCCCAGGCCATGCCGGGACCCCTCTTCACCTTTGCCGCCTATCTCGGCGCCGTCATGACACCAGCGCCGAGCGGCATTGCCGGCGCGCTGATCGCCCTCGTCGCCGTCTTCGCGCCTGGTCTGCTGCTGGTCTACGGCATGCTGCCCTTCTGGGATGCACTGCGCTTGCGTCCTGCAGCACAGGCGGCCATGCGCGGGGCCAATGCCGCCGTGGTCGGCATCCTCGCTGCGGCCCTCTATTCCCCCGTCTGGACCAGCGCGGTCCTTTCGCCGCGAGACTTTGCGCTGGCGCTGGCCGGCTTCCTGCTGCTCACGGTCTGGAAAACGCCACCCTGGGTCGTCGTCGGCCTGCTGGCCGCAGGTGGGATTGTCCTTCGTTTGAATTGAGCGCCAAAGTCAGCCACACCGCGTGTACATGTCATAGGATTAATCGTTTTATAGTATATTTTCGTAATTTTTCCGATAAAATTGAAGCTATCTTTTGTAATATACAGTTGTCAATCGCTTCGGCGCGGTGTTTTATTGAAACAAGAGCGGAATAGTCCGCCGCAACAATCCGGCGCAGGGGGTAGGCGATGACATCGACCCTCGACTTCTTCAAAGCCGTCAAGTTGGATACAGGCCAGTCCGAGACGACCCAGATCCATGAAGCTCTGCGGAGCGCCATCATCGCGATGGCGATGGCACCGGGGGAGGCCGTTCGGGAAGAGGAGATCTGCGCCGGACTGTCGGTATCCCTTGCGTCCTTGCGGGATGCTATCCTGCAACTGGCAAACGAACGCTTCGTCGTCATCGAGCCTGAGGGTCAAGCTCGCGTCGCCGCGATCGACATCGGCGAGGTGCTCACCGGCCAGATCGTCCGCGAAACGCTGGAGGTCCGGATAACCCGCCTTGCGGCCCGGCACTTCGCCCCGGCCCGGGCCACGGATTTCGAGCTTTCCCTGTCCCTGCAGGACGAGGCCGCCAAGCGGCACGACACCGATGAATTCTTCGCTCTCGACCATGCCTTCCATCAGTTGATCTGCGAAATCTCCGGCATCAGCAACAGCTGGCGCATTCTGCATGCGGCAACGGGGCAACTCGACCGCGTCAGGCGGCTGGCCTTTGCCTTCGAGAACAGCTTCGACGTGGTGATCGCCGAACATGGCGCGATCTATCAAGGCTTGAAAACCAGAAGCGAGCAGGCCGCTGTCACGGCCCTCCAATTCCAGCTCGACAGCATGTTCGAAAACCTCCGGCTGCTGCGAAAGCAACGCCCGGATCTGTTTGCCGATTACGGCGATATCGATTTCGACATGATCCGATAGGCGCGATGCGCTGATCTGGCGGCTTGGCGAACCAGCAAGCTCCCGCCGCGACCCAAATTTAATTGCACAAAATTTGGATTTATTTGCCAAGAAAATGCGTTTGTATGCATTTAAATCAAATGCCAGGATTGTTTAGGTGATCGAAAAAACAACACTCTATTTTTGTTGATTGGTGCTGCCGTCTCCGTGGCAGGCCCTGTCTTTGGGATCGACCCGCCATGAGCATGACCGAATTTCGGGGCCCCGGATTGTCCGAGAGCCAATGGCACCAGATCAAGACGCTGGCCACCACGCTCGACAACCGGCAGTTGCAATGGCTGAGCGGCTTCTTCGCCGGCATCGAGTTCAAGGCCGGCGACTGGGGAACGCACACCCCTCTCGTGCCGACGCAACAAGATGCCGCTTCCAGCCGCCGGATCACCATCCTCTATGGCAGCGAGACCGGCAACAGCAGCGCCCTCGCGGCAAGTCTTGCCGAGCGGGCCAGGGCCGAGGGGTTCTCGCCCCAGTTGTTCGACATGGCCGACTACAAACTGCGCGGCTTGAAGGAGGAACAGGATCTCCTTCTGATTGCCAGCACCTATGGCGAAGGAGACCCGCCCCAGCCGGCAGCGAATTTCTTCGAATTCGTCGAAAGCCGCAAGGCGCCCAGACTGCCGGGGCTGCGCTTTGCCGTGCTGGCTCTGGGGGACTCCACCTATGAACGCTATTGCGAGGCGGGCAAGCGCCTCGACCGGCGCTTCGAGGAGCTCGGCGCCATCAGACTGCAGCCGCGCGTCGACTGCGACGTCGACTATGACGAGCCGGCCGCGGCCTGGATGACCAACGTGCTCAGCCACATGGCCAAGCCGGCCTCGACGATAGCCGGCTCCCCGGCAGTGGCGGAACCGCGCACCAGCACTGGCTTCGACAAGCGGAATCCCTTCGCCGCACGCATCCTCGACAATCTCGTTCTGAGCGGGCGTGGTTCCTCCAAGCAGACCCACCATGTCGAGATCTCCCTGGAAGGCTCGGGACTGGCCTATGAGCCCGGCGACTGCCTGGGGCTGATGCCGAGCAACGATCCGGCTGTGGTCGAGGCCATGATCGGCGAGCTCGGTTTCGACGGCGCAGCGACGGTCACGGTGAAGGATACGCCCTTTGCGATCCAGGAGGCGCTCGCCCGCCATGTCGAGATCACCGCGCTGACGCCGCGTTTCATCGAGCATTGGGCAGGAATCACCGGTGCCGAAGCCCTGAGGCGCCTCGGCGATCCTGCCTCGGTCGAAGACCGGTCTGCCTTCATGCGCGGGCACCACATCCTTGACGTCGTCAGGCGTTTTCCGGCCAAAGGCCTCGATCCGCAGATGCTGATCGCCGGTTTGAGGCCGCTGCAGCCGAGGCTCTATTCCATTGCCTCGAGCCTGTCCGCCGCGCCTGACGAGGCCCATCTGACGGTCTCCACCGTCCGCTACGAGCTGGCAGGCGAGCCGCGTTCCGGCGTGGCCTCGGGGCATCTGGCCGATCGCGGCCAGCCGGACCAACAACTGCCGGTCTATATCCATGCCAATCCGCATTTTCGCCTGCCTGCCGACGACGTGCCCATCATCATGGTCGGTGCCGGCACGGGGGTGGCGCCCTACCGGGCCTTCATGCAGGAGCGCGAGGCACGCGCGAGCAGCGGGCGCAGCTGGCTGGTGTTCGGTGAGCGCAATTTCCGCACAGACTTCCTCTACCAGAGCGAATGGCTGGCCATGCTGTCCGGCGGGGTGCTGACCCGCATGGACGTGGCCTTCTCCCGTGACGGACATGAGAGGATCTATGTCCAGCACCGGCTAAAGGAACAGGCGCGCGACATCTTCGCCTGGCTGGAGGAAGGCGCCTCCTTCTATGTCTGCGGCGACGCCAGCCGCATGGCCCCCGACGTGCACCAGGCCCTGCGCTCGATCATCGCCACGCAAGGCGGCCTCGGCGCGGATGCCGCCGACGATTATCTGCAGCGCCTGCAGCGCGAGCATCGCTACCGGCGCGACGTCTATTGAGGCTGCTATGACCGATCTCATCGCCCCCACCGACCGCAGCCGCGACCTGTCGCAATCGCTTGAACACCTCGGTCCCGACGAAGCCCTGAAAGCCGACAGCGACCAGTTGCGCGGCACGATCAAGACCAGTCTGCTCGACCGGCTGACCGGCTCGGTCACGCCCACCGATACCAAGCTGATGAAGTTCCACGGCATCTACCAGCAGGACGACCGCGACCTGCGCGACGAGCGCCGGCGTCAGAAGTTGGAGCCGGCCTATCAGTTCATGGCAAGGGTGCGCCTGCCCGGTGGCGTGTGCACGCCCGCGCAATGGCTCAAGCTCGATGAGCTGGCCCGGGCTTATGGCCAGGAGACGCTGCGGCTCACCACGCGCCAGACCTTCCAATTCCACTGGCTGCTCAAGCACGATCTCAAGGCCACGCTCCAGGGCCTGCACGAAGTCCTGCTCGATACGATCGCGGCCTGCGGCGACGATTCACGCGGCGTGATGGCCTCGGTGAACCCGCATCTGTCGGCGCTGCATGCCGAGGTCTACCGCTACGCCCGGCAGGCCAGCGACCACGCCATTCCCCGTATGCCCGCTTATCACGAGATCTGGTATGGCGAGGAGCGCGTTGCTTCGTCCGAGCCGGAGGAGCCCTTCTACGGCCGGACCTATCTGCCTCGGAAATTCAAGATCGGCTTTGCCATTCCGCCGATCAACGACATCGACGTCTATGCGCAGGATCTCGGTTTCATCGCCATCGCCGAGCGTGGAAAGCTGGCCGGTTTCAACGTCGCCATCGGTGGCGGCATGGGCCGCACCGACCAGGCGTCGGCAACCTATCCGCGCCTTGCCGACGTGATCGGCTTCGTCGAGGCGGACAAGGTGCTGGCGGTCTGCGATGCCGTGATGGGCCTCCAGCGCGATTACGGCGACCGCAGGGACCGCTCGCACGCCCGCTTCAAATATACGATCGACGACCGTGGCCTCGACTGGATCACGGCCGAGATCGAGCTACGGCTCGGCTTCGGCCTGCAGCCGGCACGCCCCTTCGACTTCACCGCCAATGGCGATGCCCTGGGCTGGCAGGTGGGCGAGGATGGCCGCCATCACCTCACCTTGTTCATCGAGAACGGCCGTATCGCCAACCACCCCGGCCGGGCCCTGATGGACTTCCTGCGCGCGGTGGCGCGGATCCATACCGGCAGCTTCCGCCTCACGCCCAACCAGAACCTCATCATCGCCGAGATCGCGCCACAGGCCAGGGCCGGCATCAAAGCGCTGCTCACCGAATATGGCCTGGGCGCCAGCAAAGGCGAGAGCGGGCTGCGGCTCAACTCGATGGCTTGCGTGGCCTTGCCGACCTGCGGTCTCGCCATGGCCGAAAGCGAGCGTTATCTGCCTCATCTGCTCGACAAGCTCGAGGAAATCCTGCGCAGCCACGGCCTGACGGACGAGCCGATCACCATCCGCATGAGCGGCTGCCCCAATGGTTGCTCACGTCCCTATATCGCCGAGATCGGCCTCACGGGCCGGGCCCCAGGCAAATACAACCTCTATCTCGGCGGCGGCTTCCACGGGCAGCGGCTGAACAAGATGTATCTCGAAAATGTCGGCGAGACCGCCCTACTCGCGGCCCTCGACAAGACGCTCGGCCATTTCGCCAGGGAGCAGCAGGAAGGCGAGCGCTTCGGCGATTTCGTCATCCGCGCCGGCTATGTGGCGGAAGTGAAGGCCGGTCGCGATTTCAACGCCTGAATCATCATAATCCAGCAAGGAAAGCCCCGATGTCGATCCAGCTCGGCCAGATCGCCCCCAATTTCATCCAGAACAGCACGGAAGGACGCATCAGCTTCCATGATTGGCTGGGCGAGTCCTGGGGTGTCCTGTTCAGCCACCCCCGCAACTTCACGCCGGTCTGCACCACCGAACTCGGCGAGGTCGCCCGCCTGAAACCCGAATGGGACCAGCGCAACGTCAAGGTGCTCGGCCTGTCGGTGGATCCGCTCGACGCTCATGCCGCCTGGGGCGAGGATATCGCGTCGACCCAGGGCCATGCCCTCAATTTCCCGCTGCTCGCCGACGCGGACGGCGCCGTGGCGCATCTCTACGGCATGATCCATCCCGAGGCCGATGCCAATGTCACCGTGCGGGCCGTGTTCGTGATCGACCCGGCCAAGAAGGTAAGGCTGGTGCTGACCTATCCGCCGAGCGCCGGGCGCAATTTCGCCGAGATCCTGCGCGCCATCGACAGCCTGCAGCTGACCGATGCCCAGAAGGTCTCCACCCCGGTCAATTGGGAGCCCGGCCAGCCGGTGATCATTTCGCCGAGCCTCAGCGACGAAGCGGCCCGCGAGCGCTTCCCGCAGGGCTGGACTACGCTGACGCCCTATCTGCGCGTGGTGCAACTGGACGCCTGACGAACCCGGAATTACCCGGGCGGCGGGTCATGCTCAATGCAGCCCGCCGACCCCGAGCAGCCGCTCGATCACCTCCGGTTGCTCGGAAAGCGTGGCCGAGGCGCCGGACCAGGCGATGCGGCCCCTCTCCAGAATGACGACATGATCGGCGAAGTCGATCGCAGTCTGGATGCGCTGCTCGACCAGCAGGATGGTCATCTCGCCCCGGGCGGCGAGGCGCGAGAACACGGCCATCAGTTCCTCGCAGATGACGGGGGCCAGCCCTTCCAGCGGCTCGTCGAGCAGCAGCACCGTTGGCCGGCCCAGAATGGTACGGGCCGTGGTGAGCATCTGTTGCTCGCCTCCCGAAAGTTGCGAGCCGAGATTCCTGCGGCGCTCCTTGAGGCGCGGAAACATCGCATAGGCTTCCTCGATCGCCGGGCGGCCGCGGTTCTTGAGGCCGACGAAAAGATTCTCCTCCACCGTCAGCGAAGCGAAGATGCAGCGGGCCTGCGGGACATAGCCCAGACCGCTGCGGGCGCGCGAGGCGCTGTCGAGCGGGCTGATATCCCTGCCGCCAAGGCACAGCGTGCCGCCATAGCGCCGGGTCTGTCCGGCGATGGTGGCGAGCAATGTCGTCTTGCCCATGCCGTTGCGCCCGAGCACGGCCAGGCGCCCACCGGCGGGAACGGCGAAGGAAATGTTCTCCAGCACCCGGGTCGGGCCATAGCCGGCGCTGAGATCGCTGATTTCAAGCGGCGTTGCGGTCATGCTGACTGCTTCTCATGGGCATAGTTTCCAAGATAGGCCTGGCGGACACGCGCATCCTTCGTCACCTCCACAGGAGAACCATCGAAGATGATGGCGCCGGCGGCCAGCACGATGACACGCCGGGCGAACCGGAAAACCAGATCCATGTCATGCTCGATCATCAGCACGGCGAGGTCGGCGGGCAGGCCGGCCAGCGCTTCCTCGATGCGGGGCGTATCGCTTTGCGGCACGCCGGCAGCCGGCTCGTCGAGCAGGAGAACCTTGGGCTTGAGCGCCAGCGCCAGCGCGATCTCGAGCAGGCGCTGCTGGCCATAGGCGATTTCCGCGACCGGGCGCGTGGCGATGGCTGCCAGGCCGAGCGTAGCCAGCAATTCGTCAACCTCGGCCATCACGTCGGGTTTTGCAAGATAGTGGCCGAAGAGACGGCTGGCACGGCCCGTGCGCTGCATGACGGCAAGAGCCAAATGTTCCTGCGGCGTCATGTCGGGAAAGAGCCGGGTGACCTGGAAGGAGCGTACCAGACCCCGGCGGACGCGCGCCGTCGGTCCGAGCCCGGTGACGTCCCTGCCGGCGAGCATCACCTTGCCGGAATTGGGCACGAGATGGCCGGTGACCAGATTGACGAAGGTGGTCTTACCGGCACCGTTCGGGCCGATCAGGGCGACACGGTCGCCGGCGTTCAGGGTGATCGACAGGCCCTGCGTCACGGCAAGGCCGCCGAAGGATTTCTCCAGATCGAGGGTCTGAAACACCGCGCTCATCCGCCCCTCCCCTTGAAACGGGCAAGCAGTGCGGCAGCCGAACCATAGAGGCCACGCGGCGCGAACAGTACGACCGCGATCAGCAGGGCACCAATGATGGTAAGCCAATGGAACGGATTGGCCGCCGAAACGAAATCCTCGAAGCCCATGAAGGCAATCGTGCCGACGAGCGCCCCGTAGAGCGAGCCGGTGCCGCCGAGCACGAGCATGACCAGGGCCTCGGCCGAAAGGGTGAAGCTCAGGCTGTCGAGGCCGACAACCTGGGTGGAAAGGGCGTTGAGCCCGCCGCCCAGGCCGGCCACGGCGCCGGAGATGACATACATCTTCAAAAGCGTGCCCTGAACCGAAGCGCCCATGGCGCGGATACGGACGGGGTCCTGCCGGATGCCGCGGCAGAGCATGCCAAAGGGCGAGCGCACGACCAGCCTGAGCAGGATGAAGACGACGAGGAGAAGCGCCCCCCCCAGTCCATAGGCGGTACGGCCCCACAGGTCGAATTCGAACAGACCGAAGACCGGATCGGGGGCGATGCCCGACAACCCGTCACTGCCGCCTGTATAGGCCGAAACCTTGTTGGCGACTTCATGGAAGAGATGGACCACAGCGATCGACAGCACCAATTGCGCGAGCCCGTGCCCGCGCAGGATCACCGCACCAGAGACCAGGCCGGCGAGCGCACCGCCGACGGCCGAGATGGAGAGCATCGCCAGGGGATCGGTGACGTTCCACTGCACGGCAGCCATGCCGGCGGCATAGGCGCCGGCACCATACAAGGCCGCATGCCCCAGCGTGGCGACGCCGCAAAAGCCGGTGACGAGGTCGAGCGAAAGCACGAGCAGCGCAACCGAGAGGATGCGGGTCAGCAGCGCCAGATTATCCGGAAAGAGCACATAGCCGATGGCGGCGGAGGCTAGGATGGCCGCAAGACCGGCCAGGTCGCGCCTCAGCCAACTGGTTTGCGATGTTTCTCCCCGGCCGGCCATAGGTTTGTTCTCCGCCATCTCCATCTAGGCGCTCCTGCCCATCAGGCCACGCGGGAAGACGCAGACAATGGCGATCACGGCGAGATAGAAGAAGAATTCCCCATATTCAGGCAGGAGATAGCGGCCGGCAGTGTCGACCAGACCGAGCACCAGACAGGCCAGCAAGGCGCCGGGGATCGAGCCCGCTCCGCCGACGCAGACCACCACCAGGAAGGTCACCATATAGCGCAGGGCATAATAGGGCTCGATCGGCAGGAGTTCGGCACCGACAATGCCGCCAAAAGCTGCAAGGCCGACGGCGATCGCGAAGCTGACGGCGTAGACGGTTCCGGTGCGCACGCCCAGCGAAGCTGCCATGGCGGCATTGTCCACCGCGGCGCGCAGTTCAATGCCGAAACCGGTCTTCTCGATCAGATACCAAAGGGCCAGGGCAACGCCCAGGCCACAGGCGATGGCGAACAATTTATGCGCGGCGATCGAGCGAAAGCCGAGATCCGCCGGGCCACTCAGCATTTCCGGCAAGGGAATGGTCTTGAGCGTGGGGCCGAAGACGTAATTGGCGATGCCGATGACACAGAAGGTGATGCCGATGGTCATCAGCACCTGGGTGAGTTCGGGCGCCCCATAGAGCCGGCGGTAGAGCAGACGCTCCAACGGAAGGGCGATCACCACCGTGCCCGCGATGGCCAGCATGATGGCCAGGACATATCCCAGGCCGAGTGATTGTGCGGCGTAGGACGCGATATAACCGCCAATCATGGCGAACGCGCCGTGGGCAAGGTTGATCACCCGCATCAGCCCCATGGTCACGGACAGCCCGATGGAAATAACGAACAGCACCATGCCATAGGCAAGGGCATCGATACCCACGCTGAGAATGGTTTGCATGGCCTCATCCAGCATTGGAGGAATGACGATTTTCTCAAATCGTTGTTTGCTCTATTTCCTTTTCATGAAGCATTTTCTGAATCGAGATCCATCGGAAGATACTTTCATCCGAATGCCGCTTGCGTCCGCCCGAGGCTCTCGATGAGCGGCTGCTATTTCGAAGCCGCCAGCCCGGGGTCGCCCTGCTTCTCGAAAGTGGCGATTTCCTTGTTGTAATAGCTGCCGTCCTCGGCCTTGGCGACCTCGCGCAGATAGATGTTCTGGGTGATGTGACGGCTTTCAGGGTCGATCGAGACGGGTCCTCGCGGGCTTTCCCAGGCCAGGCCCTTGACGGCATCCACGGCCTTCTGGGCGTCCTGCTTGCCAGCCGTCGCCTCGATCATCTTGTAGATGACATGCATGCCGTCATAGGCTCCGACCGCCGGAAACGACAATTCGCTCGGGTTGCCGATGGCCTTGCGAGCCGCCTCGACGAATTTCTTGTTCTCGGCCGAGTCATGCGAGACGGCATAATGGAAGGTGGTCAGCAGGCCCTCAGCCGCCTGGCCGAGCGCCGGCAGGTCCGACTCCTGGGTAAGGTCTCCGGGCGCGAGCAGCTTCACGCCCGCCTTGGCCAGCCCATTCTCGTTATAAGCCTTGACGAAGCCGAGCGTGGTCGGCCCCGACGGCAGGAAGGCGAACAGGGTATCGGCGCCGGAATCCTTGACCCTTTGCATGATCGGACTGAAATCGTTGGTCGACAGGGGCATGCGGATGGTGCCGACGACCTCGCCGCCAACGCCGGTGAAGCTGGTCTTGAAGGCGTTCTCGGCATCGACGCCGGGGCCGTAATCGCTGACCACCGTGATCGCCTTCCTGGCACCGCGCTCCTTGGCGACCTTGGCCATCGGCGCGGAGGTCTGCCAGGTGGTGAAGGAAGTGCGCACCACGAGCGGGCTCTTGGTCACGATGGCTGATGTTGCCGCATTCATCACCACGAGCGGCACATTGGCCTGCTTCAGCAGTGGGGTGACGGCCATGGCGTCCGGCGTAAAATAGAAGCCGGCGAGATACTGGACGCCTTCCTTCACCACGAGTTCCTGGGCCAGCGCCTTGGACTGCGCAGGATCGGCCTGGGGCACGTCGCGATAGATGATCTGGATGTCGTCATTGCCGGCCTTGCTGCCGTGCAGGGCCTGATAGGCGTCGATGCCCGCCTTGAAATTCTTGCCCTGAATGGCGAAGGGCCCAGAGAACGGACCGATGACGCCAACCTTGATGGTTTCGGCCAGGGCACTACCGGACAGCATGGCTATCGCCAAAGTAGCGAAAACAGATCTGGCGGCGAGAACGGATTTTTTCATTCTTTCCTCCCAAAGCCGGACCAGCGCTTTTCGGGCACGCCGCTCGCAGGCTTTCCATATTGGTCAAATGTGACGTGTTGATTGGTAATGTAAAATGAAAACAAGCGCTCGAAATATAACCTACAGGATATGTGATGGAGCTGACGCTAAGCGATTTCAGTAGGGAAGACCGACATAGTTTTCGGCAAGCGCCGCAGACGCCATCTGCGAATGAACGAGGTAGTCGAGTTCGGCCTCCTGGATCCGTTGCCCGAAATCGTCGGTATCCGGGAAGCGATGAAGCATCGTCGTCATCCACCATGAAAAACGCACCGCCTTCCAAACGCGGGACAAAGCCCGGCTCGAATAGGCATCGATGCCGGCCGATGACTTCTCCCGATAGAATTCCCGCAATCCCCAATAGAGATAGCGCACGTCACTGGCGGCGAGGTTGAGCCCCTTCGCCCCGGTGGGCGGCACGATATGGGCGGCATCGCCGACCAGGAACAGGCGCCCGAAACGCAAGGGCTCGGCGACGAAGGAGCGCAGTGGCGCGATCGACTTCTCGAAGGAGGCTCCGGTGACGATGCCGGCCGCAGCCTCGGCAGGCAGGCGCCGGCGCAGCTCATCCCAGAAGCGATCGTCGCTCCAATCCTCGATCCTGTCGTCAAGCAGGCACTGCACATAATAGCGGCTGCGATGGGTCGAGCGCATCGAACACAGCGCAAAGCCCCTGGGATGGTTGGCATAGATCAGTTCGTGGCCGGCCGGCGGCACCTCGGCAAGAATGCCGAGCCAGCCGAAGGGATAGGCTCGCTCATAGGTCCTGATCGCGGTCGACGGCACCGATTTGCGGCTGACGCCGTGGAAGCCGTCGCAGCCGGTGATGAAGTCGCAATCGATGCGATGGCCGGCACCGTCCTTTTCATAGGTGACATAGGGCGCCTCGCCACTGAAGTCGTGGGGCTCGACATTCCCGGCCTCGTAGATGGTGGCCAAGCCGGCTGCCTCGCGTTTGTCCATCAGGTCATGCGTCACCTCGGTCTGGCCATAGACCATCACGCGCTTGCCGCCGGTCAGGGCCGCCAGGTCGATGCGGTGCAACCTGCCGTCGAAGGCCAGCGAGATGCCCTCATGCGGCAGGCCTTCGGCATGCATGCGCTCGCCTGCGCCGGCTTCGTCGATGAGATCCAGCGTACCTTGCTCGAGCACGCCTGCACGCACGCGACCGAGCACATGATCGCGGCTGGCACGTTCGAGGATGATATTGGCGATGCCCGCATTGGCCAGCAATTGTCCAAGCAGCAGGCCGGAAGGCCCCGAGCCGATGATGACCACCTGTGTGCGCATTTCCTGCCCTCATCGCCGCGAGTTCCATGCCATCGGCAGGCCCGGGTCGGTTTTCGTTCCATTCCTGCTTCGGGATCGCGACTATCTGTCGGCGAGCACACCGATACTGTCGATCTGGGCGGCGAGTTCCCCCGCCAGCCGCAGCGACGCCGCGGCCGCCACGGCCATTTGCGGCAGAAGCAGCCATTCCAATGTCCACGCGGCACCCGAGCGTTCCTGTTCGTGCAGCAAGGCCTGATGCATGCCGGCAAGCTGGGTGGCGTTGAAGCGGGCGAGCGTGACCAGCACCTCCGCCGCCACCGGATTTTGCTTGTGGGGCATGGCGGAGGACCCGCCACCCGCCGATAAGGCAATCTCGCCGCCATCCTGGGCCATCAGGGCGATATCCTGGCCGAATTTGCCGAGGCTTCCGGTGATCAGCGACAATAGATTGGCGAAATCGGCGAGCCGGTCACGCTGGCTGTGCCATTGCGCGGCATCGCCGAGGCCGAGGCGAGCCGCGAGCCGGGCCCGGACGGCAGCGGCCTTGGCCCCGAGCTTGTCCAGCGTGCCCGCAGCCCCGCCGAACTGCACCACCAGCAATGCCGGCCGCAGGGTTTCCAGCCGTTTCCTGTGCCGTTCCAGCGGTTCGCGCCAAGCCTGTATACGGTCGGCGACAGTGATTGGGATCGCCGCCTGCATGCGGGTGCGGCCCATCAGCCTGCGGCTGCCGAATTCGAGTTCCAGGCCAGCCAGTTTCGCGACCATCTCGACCAACAGGTCATCCAGCCGCTGCAAAACCGACACCAACCGCAATATCAGGGCGGTATCGATGACATCCTGGCTGGTGGCGCCGAAATGCAAGCTATCGTTGGCGGGCGTCCCAACCGCCTCACGCAATTGGCGCACCAGCTCCGGCACGATGACGCCGTCACGAGCAACGCCGCGTCTGAGCGCCTCGATATCGGGGACGAACGAGGCCAGGGCGGCGGCGATCGTCGCGGCGACATCGGCTTCGATGACCCCCTCCTCGGCTTCCGCCTCGGCGAGGGCAAGCTCAAAGGCCAGCATCGCCGCCATCTCCACCTCGAAGGAGAACTGGCGCACCGTTTCTTCATCGCCCAACAGGGCGGCAAGAACGGGATGATCGAGGGGCGAGACTGTCATATGTCGAAGAACACCGTTTCGTGCTCGCCCTGCAGGTGGATGTCGAAGATATAGGCATCCCCTTCGCGCGCCGCGACGAGCGTGGCGACGCGATGGCGATGCTCGATGCGGGCCAGCACCGGGTCCTCGGCATTCGCCTCCGCCTCATCGGCGAAATATAGGCGGGTATGCAGGCCGAGATTGATGCCGCGGGCAACGATCCAGACGGTGAGATGCGGCGCCATCAGGCGGCCATCCTTGAACGGCACCCGGCCGGGCTTGACCGTCTCGAACACACACTCGCCGGTCGTCATGTCCGTCGCCTTACGGCCCCAGCCGGTGAAATGGGGATCGGCCTTGCCGCGCCGTTCCGATGGCGAATTGTAGAGACCCGCATGGTCGGCCTGCCAGATCTCGACCAGCGCATCCTTGAGTGGCGTCCCCAGGCCGTCGATCACGCGCACCCGCACGCTGATGCGCTCGCCCTTGGTCGCATCGTTGACCATGACATCGCCGAGGTCATGATCATAGACGCCTGCTATCTCCGCGAAATTCGGCGTCAACCCGATATGGACATAGGGACCGGCAGTCTGCGAGGGGCTTTCCTTGAAGCGGTCGAGAGCCTGAACCATCAATTGCCCTCCAGCCGGTTCTCGAACATCGTCGAGCGGCGCCCGCGCAGCACGATGTCGAACTTGTAGGCGCGGGCGTCCATGGGGATGGTCGCCTGCATGTCGAGGGCTGCGATCAAGCTTTCGATACCGGCCTTGTCGGGGATCGTCTTCACGATCGGGCAGAGCCAGATCAGCGGATCACCCTCGAAATACATCTGCGTGATCAGGCGCTGGGCAAAGCCATGGCCGAACACCGAGAAATGGATATGGGCGGGGCGCCAGTCATTGACGCCATTCGGCCAGGGATAGGGACCGGGCTTGATGGTGCGAAAGGCATAGCCGCCGTCCTGATCGGTGATGGTGCGGCCGCAGCCGCCGAAATTCGGGTCGAGCGCGGCGAGATAGCCTTCCTTCTTGTGCCGGTAGCGCCCGCCGGCATTGGCCTGCCAGAATTCGAGCAGTGCACCCGGCACACCCTTGCCGCGCTCGTCGAGGACACGCCCGTAGACAATGATGCGCTCGCCGATGGCACTCTCGCCCGGCCTGGCGAAATTGTGGATGAGGTCATCGTCGAGCGGTCCCAAAAGATCATGGCCGAACACCGGCCCGGTGATCTCGGACAGTGTATTGTCGAGCGACAGCAGCGCTTTTTGCGGCGAACGCAGCACGGATGTCTTGTAGGGCGGCGTCAGGGCCGGCGGATGCCAGCTTCTATCGCGCTGGAAGAAGGCGCCCGTCTCGGGCCGGAGGTCGGTGCGTTCAGCGGACATCGGATTTTCCTGCCTCCTCGTCCATCTGGGCGAATACCTGCTTCGCGATCCTGATGGCCCGGTTGGCCGCCGGCACACCGGCATAGACAGCCACATGCAGGAAGGCCTCGCAGATGTCCTCCCGCGTCGCGCCGGTATTGGCGGTCGCCCTGACATGCATCGCCACTTCCTCGTCATGGCCGAGTGCCGCCAGCAAAGCGAGGGTGACGATCGAGCGCTCCCGCTTCGTCCAGGTCGGACGCGACCATACTGTTCCCCAGGCAGCCTCGGTGATCAGTTCCTGGAACGGGCGGTCGAAATCGGTGGAAACGCCCTCCGCATGGTCGACATGGGCATCGCCGAGCACGGCGCGGCGAACGGCGAGGCCCTCGCGATATCTGGCCGAGCGTGGCGCCGGAACACTCATTGCAGGATCACTCCGATGGCAGGCGTGCGAGAAACTGGGTGATGAGGGCAACGAGCATGGCGGGTTGCTCGATGCAGGGAATATGGCCGGCGCCGGTGATGACCTCGAATTGCGAGCCAGGAATGATCTTGGCCATCGAGCGCACCAGAGCCGGTGGCGTCGAACCGTCCTGATCGCCGACGATGCAAAGTGTGGGAACGGCGATCGCCTCGGCGGTCCTGGTATAGTCGGCATCGCGTATCGCCGCGCAGGTCGCGGCATAGCCCGCCACGGACTGACGGGTAAGCATGTTGCGGCAACCGTCCAGTTCGGCCTTGCGCTCGGCATGGAAACGCGGCGTGAACCACAATTTCATCACGGTATCGGCGATCGCGGCGATCCCGTCCTCCTGAACGGTAGCGATGCGGCTGTTCCAGCCATCGGCGGTACCGATCATGTGCGCCGTGTCGCACAGCACCAGGCCTCCGACGATCTCCGGCCGGCGGTCGGCGAGGCCAAGCGCGATCAGGCCGCCGACCGAAAGGCCGCACAGCACCACGTCCTCGATGCCGAGATGATCGATGAGGCCGAGGAGATCGCCGACATGATCCTCGATCGCATAGGGGGTGGCGCCAAGGTCGGATAGCCCATGGCCGCGCTTGTCATAGACGAGCGTCGAGATCGAGCCGCCAAGTGCGCCGGCTACCTCGTTCCAGATGCGCAGATCCGTGCCGAGCGAATTGATGAAGACGAGGTGCCGCCCGCCCCGCCCGGCCGGTCTGTGGTCGAAATGCAGCGTGATGCCGCCGATGGTGATGAACTGCACGGTCGTCTCCTCTCCACGAAGATGGATGACGCTATTGGTTTGGTAAAATCATATTTTCTAGCGTTATCTTAACTGCTGGGTTATGGATCGCCATGATCGACAGCCGTGTCAAGTTCCGCCATCTTCAGACTTTCCTGGAAGTCGCGCGCCAGAAAAGCGTGGTGAAGGCGGCCGGTGTGCTGCATGTCAGCCAGCCGGCAGTGACCAAGACGATCCGTGAGCTCGAGGAAGCCTTGGGCGTCAGCGTGTTCGAACGGGACGGCCGCGGCATCAGGATGACCCGGACCGGCGAAGTGTTCATGCAGCATGCCGGCCTCGCCGTCAGCGCCCTCAGGCAGGGGATCGATTCCGTCGCCCTGGCCGGCGCCAAGGTGGGGCCGCCCCTTCGCATCGGCGCGCTGCCGACGGTCTCGGCCCATATCATGCCGCTCGCCATGCAGTTCTTCCTCAAGGAGGACACCGGCGTCACCGTCAAGATCGTGACCGGGGAAAACAGCGTCCTCCTGGAGCAGTTGCGCATCGGTGAACTCGACCTCGTGGTCGGGCGCCTGGCGGCGCCGGACAAGATGACGGGCTTTTTCTTCGAGCACCTCTATTCGGAGCAGGTCGTGTTCGTGGTGCGTCCTGGACATCCGCTGCTGAACAGCGGCGGCAACCTGTTCGAGCAGATGGGCGCCTACCCCGTGCTGATGCCGACGCGCGGCTCCGTCATCCGCCCCTTCGTGGAGCGCATCTTCATCGCCAATGGCGTCGCGACCGTGCCGACGGAAATCGAGACGGTGTCGGATTCCTTCGGCCGGGCCTTCGTGCGCCGGAGCGATGCGATCTGGGTCATCTCGCACGGTGTGGTCAGCAACGACATCGAGGAAGCCACCTTGAGGACCCTGCCGATCGAGACCAGTGATACCAAGGGACCGGTCGGCCTGACCATGCGCACCGACATGGTGGCCCACCCCGCCTTCACAATTCTGCTCAGGACCATCCGCGAGGCGGCCGGGAAGCTCGGTTGAAAGCCGGCGTGGTTCGGCGACTACTCGTCTTTGTCCCCGCCATCCTCATCGGCCTTACGGCGTTCGATCACGGCCTGCACCTGCGTGAAGTCGGAAGGGGCCATCGACAGCCCCTCGATCTTGTCGCTCCCGAGTTGGTTGACGGTCGCCCGCAATTCTCTCACCGGCACGACCTGCACATCGCCGCCACGCAGCATGATCGCCACTGTTCCCGGCTCGACCAGATCGCTGGCCACAATGCCGAGGCCGTCCAACAAGATGACTTCACCGGTCACGCATCACTCTCCCCTAAGCTACTTCTCCTGACCGAGCCACCAGGACGATCGAGAGGAGTTTGCAGCATGCCAGACATTTGCAGGATTCCCGGCAAGGCCCATGGACGGGCCTTGCCGGGAATCCTGCATGGTCTCTCCATGCGCCTACCATAGGGGGATCGGAAAGGTGTACCAACCTTTTAAGACTGCCGTCTCGCGTCGATCTCCGCGAGCAAGGAAGTCATTGCAGGCGAAAGCGCTGCTGCAGAATTGCCGAGGGATGGACGATCGACCTCGCTTCGAAGCGACTGCATTTGGAAGACGTCACTGGAACCCGGAAGGGGGCGCCGAAACAAAGGGCCAGTGTCAAAGCGCATTCCTTACAAACCACGCCTTTCTCCATCCCCTTGTTTCAACACTTTTTCTTAACCGAAAAGCCTGTCGACCTTTCTGGAAAATGCCCTAGGCGTTGCCCTTCTTGGCCCTGCCCCGCGCCGTGCGAACCGGAGCCTTCTCCTTGGTCTGTCGGCCTTGCTGACCCAGACCGAGTTCCTTTGCCAACCGTGAGCGATGGGCCGAGTAATTCGGTGCCACCATGGGATAGTCGGCGGGCAGCCCCCATTTCTCGCGGTATTGCTCCGGCGTCATGTCATAGGCGCTGCGCAGGTGCCGGCTCAGCGACTTGAACTTGCGTCCATCCTCCAGGCAGATGACATAGTCGGGCGTGACGGACTTCTTGATCGGCACCGCCGGCGCTGCCGCAACGACGGGTTCGATTGGCCTTCCAGTATTCAGATCGCTCAACCGTCCATGTACCGATCTGATGAGTTCGGAAAGGGACGAAGAGGAGACCTGATTGTTCGCCACATAGGCAGAGACGATATCGACCGTCAGGTCGACCAGTTTCGTGTCAGCTTCAAGCACGTTGAGCCACTTTCGTTGTTGTGTTGATTTCAAAGTGAGTGAAGTTTTCTTAGTGACCGCAGCGTTGTGGACCCTATTGCCGCGGTGAGTCTGTGACACTCAAGCAAATTTCCACCCATGTAAAGCCGTGCTGGGCAAGTCTTTGGGCCTATCCTCAGGCAACACCGATAGTGCTGGCGATTCGACCGGCCCGGCCTTCGGCCATCACGTATAAGACTGTCGATATGCTTAAGAAAAAGGCAGTCCCTCTTCTTCCCGGATGCAGGCCGAGGCCATAGGCAGCCAGGCAGGGCACTGGTGGCACCGCTCCGCCGAGCCATCGATTGGCCTCGAGG
Organism: Labrys sp. (in: a-proteobacteria); assembly: GCF_047605565.1. Lineage (NCBI taxonomy): Bacteria > Pseudomonadati > Pseudomonadota > Alphaproteobacteria > Hyphomicrobiales > Xanthobacteraceae > Labrys > Labrys sp. (in: a-proteobacteria). The sequence goes on along the minus strand of NZ_JASGFM010000015.1, from coordinate 21,607 downwards.
AGTTCCTTCGGAAACATCACGCAATCCTCGTCTGCCGCAACGAAGACCCAGGCCGGCCTCATAGTTGCCAGGAATAGCCACCGTCATGACGGGCTGACGATTGAACGACTTCAAGAAAGTCGTCAATATCATCCTCCGATCTGGAGAGTTCACCAATGAGGATTGCCTTCGCCTTGTCTTGCGCTGGCCTGATCGCCTGCTTGGGCACCGCCTCGGCCTGGGCCGATGGCGCCAGCTGCAGCGACATCAAGCGCGCGTTGGTCTCCGCGAATATGGACTTGATGCGCATCGAGCGAGGACCGCTGCCTGTCGCGCCGGTGCAGGCCGCCTTGGTGATCGGCCAGATGTCTGCCCTCACCCAACTCACCCAGCTTGCCTGCGACGAGGAGGATGCTCGCCAGATCGCAAAGGTTGTCGGGGTTCGCCTGCGTGGCCTGCAGGCCATGCTGCCGATCGGTTCCGCCCCTACCGAGGGAGCGCAGGCTCCGGAAGCCCCTGCCGAGACGGCGGAAGCCCCGGAAAACCCACCGACGCCACCGCCGGCGCCGCCCAGCGAAGCCCGTCGACAGGCCACCCGAAAGCCAGCGAGTGCCGTCGGCTGCCATCGCGTCTATTATACGAGGGATGGCCATCGCTATTGGCGCTGCCAGCGCTGAGCGCAAGCAGCCTCGCAATCGCGCTTATTCGCTGCCTTCGCAGATCGGGGTCGGCCGCGGCGGCGGGGCGGGATGGTCGAGCTTGTACTGAGCCAAGACCGGCTCCAGGGTTTGTCTCGACCAATATTTGGGGGCACCAATCTCCCTCAGGCAGGCAGCGTTCCAATAGAGGCCAGCCCGGGCGGGCGACTGACCGGCTGCCACCGCGCGCGCGACATTGCTGACGTCGGCGGCTTCGGGATAGATATACAGCGTGGTCGGATAGTCCTTCACCATGGACAAGATCTGCTTCACATCCCCGAGCGACCAGCTGGTGCAGCCATTGCTGCGCCCGCCGGCATAGTCCACCAGCTTTCCAAAGGGAACATAACCGTCCTGGTTCGCATAGGGGCTACTCGGAGCCTTGCGCAGGCACACGCCCTTCAGGGCGACGGCGGCATGGCCCCCGATCGCGCGCTGGCGGGCATTGGCGGTCTCGCCCACGCCATCGAACTGGATGAAGGATCGCAGGAATGCTGCGTCCTGGTTCGCCGCCACGCGATAATAGCCCTTGAAAGAGGTCTTGGTTTCGGCCGTCACATAGGAACCGCCGGTCGTCAGTTCTGAATCCTGCGCATTGCCGAAATGCCTGGCGCAGCGTCGCCCGTTGGAAAAGTCCGCCACGCCTCTCAGATTGCGGCCGCCGCCATGCCCGGCCGAAATGGCCCGGAAGGAATGCTGGGATTCACAGATGATGTAGAAGCGTCCACCCGAACTGCCAGGATCGTTGGGCCGCGTCGCATCCATGGCGAAGTAGCAGGGGTTGCTGACGGCTCCCTCGCTTGCCTTCTGGATATAGAGAGCCCGGGCTCTTTGCAGGACCGGCAAGGCGATCTGTCCTTGCCCCTCGCCGACATTGGTCATCAGCCAGGAGGGAATGCCGGCTGCCAGGGCCCCACTCGATCCGCCGGCGATGGCGGCACCGAAGAACAGGCAGGCGACGCCCACGCCCTTCGCCAGCCTGGATTTCGGCCGCACCGAGCTTGTCGGCCTTCCAAAGCGCGACCCAAAGGCTGCTTCCAGGATCTCCATTCTGCGGGTGCGAGGGGTCGCCTTGAGCATGTGCGCCAACCGAGCCATCGTGAGTTCTTTCCCTCTTTTCGCCGAACCGGCCCGCGAAGAAGGCGCAGCACCAGGCGATGCGAAGACCAGGCGAGCACGGCCGCAATCGGCATGGGGTCAGGCTAGCCTGGAAGCGTTACGTTTCCTTTACTCGCCATGCATGTCGGTGGAGGACGGCAAATTGATGGAGAGCTTGCGTTGCGATGGAGAGCCGCTCTGGCGGCTAAAGGCGGCACCGTGGCGGCGACCTCAGCAGAGCTTCAGAGCGCCCGCTTTCGAGCTGCCCGTCTTACGGTCGATGACGAGTTCGAAACTCACCTTTTGTCCCTCGCGCAACTCGCCAAGGCCCGAGAGCGTCACGGCGGTGATGTGGACGAAGATATCCCGGCTGCCATTATCGGGCGCGATGAAGCCGTATCCCTTGGCAGGATCGAACCATTTGACAGTACCAGTGCTCATGCTGAGCCTCCCCCCAAGAGGCTTCAATCCCGGCTTTCGGCACCCAATGCGGATTCGGAGTTTTGCCAAAGACACCAGGCCACCCCGCAGACGCCATTCGTTCGGATCGCGTAGAATGTCTTCGGCAAGCCACCGGCAGGCTATTCCCGGTGGCACAGGCAAATGGCTCGCTGCCTCCGCTCCATTCAGAAAGAGCCCGACGTTTTGAACGCCGGGCAAGGTCGTGTCTTAGGACCTGTCACCCGCCAGCTCCTCCTAAGGCAGGTACTGGCAGTATCTCGATTTTCGCACGATCTCGTGATTTCGCCGTGACAAAATGCCTTCGGGACAACGGGGCTCAAGCACGATGGCGCAACAGGGCAATATGGCATTGCATGTGCATCGTCGTCAGGCCGCCGGGAAGGCTTCCTCGGAGCTCGTGCTTTCACGCTTCCCTTGATACTTTCGGGCGTAATGAGCAGGTGGCAGGCCGACATGCCGGCTGAAGGCAACGCTGAACGTACTCGCCGAGCTATAGCCCACCCGCTCGGCAATCTCGGCGATACCGCCCTCTCCATTCCGCAACTGGCGCTTGGCCAGTGCCATGCGCCAGGACAGCAGATACTCCATCGGCGAGACACCGACCACATGCCTGAACCTTTCGAAGAAAGCCGAACGGGACAGGGCTGCCGCCTGTGCAAGAAGCGCCACTGTCCACGGACGGGCCGGATCTGCGTGCATATGCCGGATCGCAGGCGCGAGGCGCCCGTCGGCAAGGCCGCACAGGAGTCCGGGAGAGGCTGTGGTGCGGGCTGTCGACCGTAGAGCCTCGATGAGAAGGACTTCCAGCAGGCGTGCCAAGACGACCTCACGCGCCGGTCGCAGCCCGCGTGATTCCTCGCCGACGAGTTTCACCAGGGTTGCGAGCCGGCTTTCGCCGCGCACATGGACGAGTTGCGGCAGCAGTGAAACCAGCAAGGCCGCATCCGGCGAAGCGAAGTGGCAGTAGCCGACCAGCAGCACGACGTCAGGCGGCCCGTCGGGAAGGCCGAGCCGGAATTCATTGTCACCGAGGGAAATCGGTGTGCTGTTGGCGACATTCGAGGCCATCGGAGCCAGGCTCGACATGGCGAAACCATAGGCCGCGGGGATCAGCGCAAAATCGCCGACCTGCAGCGCGATCGGCTCCTGTCCATCGGCTGCGAGGCGGCATGCTCCCTCGAGGACCGCACAGTAGAACGGCCGGCCGGCCTCGGTACGGCGCACGCGCCACGGCCCCGCCGCACCGACGATTTTCGAAAACCGGGCCTCCGGCTGGAGCAGCGTGACGATTTCAGCAAGCGGATCGGTCAAATTCGGACTTCTGCAAATGAAATATGGACTTCTCATTGTAGCAAGTCCGAGCCCCGCGATCTAGCTTTCCGGCTCCGCCAACCCTTTTGTGGAAGCCTTATGAAAACCATCCTGATTACCGGATGCTCATCCGGATTCGGCCTCGAAACGGCCCGCTATTTCCTCGATCGTGGCTGGAAGGTCATCGCCACGATGCGCATGCCGCGCGAGGAGATCCTGCCACGCTCCGAGCATATGCGCCTGCTGGCCCTCGACGTCACCGATCCCCACAGCATCGGCCAGGCCGTGGAAACCGCGGGGCCGGTCGATGTCCTGGTCAACAATGCCGGTATCGGCGTGCTGAACGCCCTTGAAGGCACTTCCATGGATGACATTCGCGAGGTCTTCGAGACCAACACACTCGGCACCATCGCGATGACACAGGCCCTGCTGCCCCAGTTTCGACAGCGCCGGGCCGGTGTCATCGTGAATGTCACCTCAAGCGTCACCTACAGGCCCTTTCCGCTGCTAGCCGTCTATAGCGCCAGCAAGGCGGCGGTGAATGCCTTCTCGGAATCGCTGGCGCTCGAGCTTGCTCCCTTCGACGTACGCGTTCGCCTGGTGCTGCCCGGACGTGCACCGGAAACCCGCTTTGGCGAGAATGCGCGAACTCGCATGCAGGACGGCATCCCCGATGCCTATGCCGACCTGGCGCAGAACGTCTTTGCCGAATGGGGAAAGGCAACCGCAACGACGAAGGCACAGGACGTCGCGGAAGCGGTATGGCACGCCGCGAACGACCCGTCCTGCCCTCCACGTATCGCCGCCGGCGCCGATGCCTTGGCGCTGGCGGGAACGAGCTGAAGCGCGGCAACGCTCGCCCATCGCTTTTTTCCGGCAGCGACGGTGAGTTCTCCTTGGTATCAGGTCTCAGTCTACCGCTCTCGGCGAGGCAGAACAGGAAGGTAATATTCTGCTTCAAATTGATAGAATACTGATAGTGTGACTGCTAACGAAACGTCATCTGCCTGGAATAGACAAGACAGAAGGCATTTTTTACGTCCAGGCACTGATCGGGCTTGATCAATTCTGCGACTGGGCCGTAGATCGGTCTTGGGGATGAACGTGATTTCCAAGCGATTCACCTGGTTGCGGGGGATGTTTCGTGGCGACTGACTCCAAGGGACGTGCAGTTTTTCGGTCGATCATCGGCGCTGGCGCTCTCGTCGCGCTGGGAGCGGTACTTTGGTTCGCCACACGCCCTCCCCCGCTGGTTGTGCAGGGTGAAGTCACGGCCAACCGGGTCGATATCAGTTCCCGGGTGGCCGGCCGCATCGCCAAGCTGGCCGTCGATGTTGGGGATAATGTCAAGCAAGGCGATGTGATCGCCCAGCTTGAGAGCCCCCAGCTCGATACCGGCCTGCTGGCGGCGAGGGCGGCCTTCAACGTCGCCAAGGCCGATTTCGAACGCGTCAACAGCACGCGGGCCGAGACGATAGACGCGCGCCGAGCGGACCTCGCTGCGGCGAAGGCCGACGTCGTGCTCTACCAGGAAGTCTCCAATCGCCAGGCCGCGCTGGTCAGGAGCGGCAACACACCCCAGCAGCGGGTCGATGAAGCCACGCGCAATCTCGAGGCCGCGACCCGCAAGCAGGAAGCGGCCGAGGCCCAGTTGCGGCTGGCGGAAAAGGGCGCGAGCGACGAGGAAAAGGCCCTGTCGGCCGCCCAGGTCAAGCAGGCCGAAGCCAGCCTCGGCCAGCGCGAGGCCGATGTGGCGGAGATGACCATCAAGGCCCCGATCTCCGGACAGGTGACCACGCGGGTCGCCGAACTTGGCGAGAATTTCAGTGCCGGCGCACCCATCTATTCACTCATCGACCTCGACGAGCCCTGGTTCACCTTCAATTTGCGCGAGGACTTGCTGGCCGGGCTCAAGGTCGGCGACAAGTTCGAGGTCACCATTCCTGCATTGGGTGCCAAGACGCTGACCGTCCATGTCACCACCATCAACGTACAGGGCCAGTTCGCGACATGGCGGGCCACCCGGGCCACCGGAGACTTCGACCTGCGCACCTTCGAAGTCCGGGCCAAGCCGGTCGATCGCGTGGAGGGATTGCGCCCGGGCATGAGCGTCATCGCGGCCTGGAACCGGCAAGGCCATTGAGATGACCGGTATTGGCCGCATCAGAGCCGGCTTCTGGCTGGTGTTCTGCCGGGAGTTCGCCTGGCTGCGCCGCCGCCCCTTCCTGCTGTGCCTGACCACGATCATACCCTTGATCCTGATCGGCGTGCTGTCGGTGACCTTCAGCGCAGGCCTGGTGACCCGCCTGCCGATCGCGGTGCTCGATCTCGACGGCAGCGACTTGTCGCGCCAGGTCATCCGCACCGTCGATGCCACGCCCGACACGGCGATCGGCATGCGCGTCGCCGATCTCGGCGAAGGCAAGCGGGCCATCCAGTCCGGCCAGATCTATGGCCTGTTGATGCTGCCAAAGAACCTGGAGCGCGATGTCTTTGCCGGGCGCCAGCCCCAGGTGGTGTTCTTCTACAACAATCAGCTGATGACCCCCGGCGGCCTTGCCTCGCGCGGCGTCAACAACGCCGTGCCGGCGGTCGAGGGGGCCGTGCGCATCTCGCTGCGGACCAGCCGGGGCACGCTCGCGGCGGCGGCGCAGCAGGCGATCACGCCGATCCCCGTGCAGACGCAGGCCCTGTTCAATCCCACCCTGAACTACGCTCATTTCCTGCTCGCCTGCATCATGCCGGCCGTGCTGCAGATCGTGATCGTGCTGTCCTCGGTCTATGCCGTCGGCCTCGATACGCAAACGCGCCATCGCCTGCGCATCCTGCGCCGGCTGGGCAACGGGCTATGGCCGGCCCTGGCCGGCAAGATGCTGCCCTACACGCTGATTTTCCTCGGGGTGCTCGGCCTTGGCGACGCCGTCCTGTTCGGCCTCCTCGGCTTGCCGCTGCGCGGCAATCCCTTCCTGCTGCTGACGGCCGGCACGCTCTATATCCTGGCCTGCCAGTTCTACGGCCTGGTGCTGACTTTGTTCATCAAGCCCGTCGCCTCCGCCCTGAGCCTGGCAACACTGATCGTTTCACCCGCCTTCGGCTATATGGGGATCGGCTTCCCCCGCCTGGGCATGAACGCCTTCGCCTATTGGTGGAGCGCCGGACTGCCGGGCACCTGGTACCTGACCGCCCGCATCGACCAGACGCTGCGGGGCACGCCGCCGGATCTGTCGCTGCATCCCATCGCGATCCTGCTCGCCTTCGTCATCGGCCTGGCGCTGCTGTCCGGCCTCAAGCTGGAGCTGATGGGCCGGCATACCCAGGCTGAAAAGCGGGCCGCCTTGGCAGCGCGGGCGGAGGCGCGGGCATGAGCGGCATCCTCAAGACCTTCAGGCACGAGCTGGGACGCATCTTCGCGCTCAAGGCGATCTTCTCGACCCTGTTCGTCGCCGCCCTGATCTATGCGGTCTATTATCCCCAGCCCTATCGCAACGAGGCGCTGCGCGACGTGCCGATCGCGGTGGTGGACCTCGACGGCACCACGGCCAGCCGCGAACTGGCGCGGCGGCTCGATGCCTCCTCGGACGTCGCGGTGGCGATGGCCCTGCCCAACCTCGCCACCGCCGAGCGCGAAGTCTTCAAGCGCACGCTCTCCGGTGCGGTGGTGATCCCGCTCCATTTCGAGCGCGACCTCCTGCATGGCCGCGCCTCGCCGATTTCCCTCTATTCCGACGCCAGCTATTTTCTGATCAACTCGCGCGTCGCCGGCGCCGTCAATACGGTGGCCCGCAGCTATGGCACGGAAGTCGAGACGGCTCGCCTGATCGGGCTTGGCATCGACCCGGCGGTCGCGGCTTCGGCGACCAGCCCGATGCCGCTCGTCTCCATTCCCCTGTTCAATCCCCAGGGCGGGTACGCGACCTATGTGCTGCCGGGCGCCTTCACCATCATCATGCAGCAGACCCTGCTGATCGCGGTCTGCCTGCTCGCCACCATCGCCGGCATGCCCGGCGTCGCCGGCCAGAGCATCCCCAATGTCGGCGCAACCGCCACGGTCCTGGGCAAGCTCGCCGCCTACCTGGCCGTGGCCGCGCTCCTGGTGCCGTTCTATTTCATCGTGCTTCCCTATTTCTACAACATTCCCCGGCTGGGCGCCCTCGGCACCATCGCGCTTCTCGCCCTGCCCTTCGTGCTGTCGGTCAGCGCGCTCGGCATGGTGATCGGGCTGATGCTGCGCTCGCCTTTGACCGTGCAGCTCACGGCCGCCGCCCTCGGCATGCCGCTCTTCTTTCTCTCGGGCTTTTCCTGGCCGATCGAGGCCGTGCCGCCCGTCCTGCGCGCTGTGGCCCAGCTCATTCCCGGCAGCATGGCCATCACCGGCATGACCCAGGTGGTCGAGATGGGCGCCTCGATCGACGATGTCAGGGTGCAGTTCCTCGGCCTGTGGGTGCTCGCCGCCGGCTATACCCTGCTCGCCATCCTGCTCGAATGGCGACGCCAGCGGCGCCAGGCGGCCCGATCCGCCCTCGCCTGAGCTGTTTCAGGCGCCGAGCCTGTCGGCCAATTCGGTGAAGCTGCCGGCATGGACGTCGAACCAGGGCTCGGGCGAGACATCGGGCCGGGCATCCGGCCCGAACTCCTGCGGCCGCGCCACGAAGGCGGTCCGCATGCCGAAAGCCCTGGCGGCCTTGAGGTCGTATTTGTGGCAGGCGACCATCATGATCTGGTCGGGCCGGTAGCCGAGATAGTCGACGGCGAGCTGATAGACGGCCGGAGCCGGCTTGTAGCTGCGGGCGAGTTCCGCGGTGAGCACCGCGTCGAACGGCAGGCCGGCATGCCTGACCACGGCGACCACCGCCGCCATGCCGGCATTCGACAGCGTCGAGGTCACGTATTTGCGTCCGAGCCGGTCGAGCCCCGCCACGCTGTCGGGCCAGGCATCGAGCTTCGTCCAGACCGTGTTGAGCTCGTCCCGCTCAGCAGTCGAAAAACGCCCCGACAAGGCATGGCGCTCCAGCAGGATATCGAGCGCCTGGCGATAGATCGCGTCCACGCGGATCCACGGCCGCTGCCCGGCAATGACCTCGTCGAGCGTGCGGCGATAGAGATCGCGCCATTCGGCCGACAAACGCGCCCAATCCACCGCGATGCCCTTGGCGCGGTTGAGCGCCTCACCCATGCGCATGATAGGCCGGTAGAAATCGACGCAGGTTCCCTGCACGTCGAAGGTCAGCGTCTTCACGCCTTCAAGAGCCTCCGCAGCCACGGCACCCCTCCTGCCTAGACCCATTGCAAACACCGTCGCACCCGCGGCGGCACCGGCCAGGATATTCCGGCGATTCATTCGAGTCGAAAGCCCCGGCAATGTCATGATCATCACCCGGTCATTCAGGCGTTGGACGAATGGATCGCGTCAATCACGGCGTCGGTGACGTCCTTGGTGGTGGCGGTGCCACCGACGTCGGGCGTCAGGATGCCTGATCCCGTCACCCTTTCCACCGCCCGCATCAGCCTGGCGGAGGCTTCCGCCTCGCCGAGATGGTCGAGCATCTGGGCGGCCGTCCAGAAGGTCGCAACGGGATTGGCGATGCCCTTGCCGGTGATGTCGAAGGCCGAGCCGTGGATCGGCTCGAACATCGAGGGGAAACGCCGCTCGGGATCGATGTTGCCCGTGGGCGCCACGCCTAGGCTGCCGGCAAGCGCTCCGGCAAGATCGGAAAGAATGTCGGCATGGAGATTGGTGGCGACGATGGTATCGAGGCTCCGGGGATTGAGCGTCATGCGTACCGTCATGGCGTCGACCAGCATCTTGTCCCAGGTCACGTCCGGAAATTCCTCGGCGACCTCGGCGGCAATCTCGTCCCACATCACCATGCCGTGGCGCTGCGCGTTCGACTTGGTGACGACAGTCAGGAACTTGCGCGGCCGCGATCGGGCCAGCCTGAAGGCATAGCGCATGATGCGGGTGACGCCGACGCGGGTGAAGATCGCCACCTCCGTGCCGACCTCCTCGGGAAGCCCCCGGTGGGCGCGGCCGCCATGCCCGGAATATTCGCCTTCCGAGTTCTCGCGCACGATCACCCAGTCGAGATCGCCCGGCCCGCACTGACGCAGGGGCGAGGTGATCCCCGGCAGGATCTTGGTCGGCCGCACATTGGCATATTGGTCGAAGCCCTGGCAGATCGGCAGGCGCAGTCCCCACAGCGTGATGTGGTCGGGGACGTCGGGCGCGCCGACCGCGCCGAAATAGATGGCGTCGAACTTCTTGAGCCTGGACAGCCCGTCGGCCGGCATCATCACGCCGTGCTTCTTGTAATAGTCCGAACCCCAGTCGAAATTCTCGATATTGAACTTCAGGCCGCCGTCGCGCCTTTCGAGGGCGGCCAGCACCGTGGTGCCGGCTGCGATGACTTCGGGGCCGATGCCATCGGCGGGAATGGCTGCGATCGAATATTCGCGCATCTTGTGTGCTCCGTGGGAAAAGAGAAGATCAGGGGTGCTGGCCGGCGGCATTGGTGTTGGCCGTATCCGGTGTGTTGGTGGCCGAACGGGCGAGGACCAGGGTCAGCACGGCCGACAGCACCAGAAGTCCGGCGACGAAATAGAGCCCGCCGGCAAAGCCGCCCGTGACGTCCTTGATCCAGCCGATCATCGAGGGACCGACGAAGCCGCCGAGATTGCCGATGGAGTTGATCGTGGCGATGCCCGCTGCCGCAGCCGGGCCGGACAGGAACAGGGTCGGCATGCTCCACAGCGGCGGCTTCGAGCAGCTGATGCCGATATTGACCAGCGTCAGGGCGATCAAGACTGTGACGACCCCGCCGGCACCGGACGCGAAGGCAAGGCCACCCGCCGCCAGCAGGCAGGCGAAGACGACATGCCAGGTACGCTCGCCGGTCTGGTCGGAATGACGAGCCCAGATCACCATGGCTATGACGGCCATCACGGCGGGAATGGCATTGAGGAAGCCGACCTGCAGCGAGGTCAGGCCGAACTCCTTGATGATCTGGGGCGCCCAGATGCCAAGCGTATACAAGCCGGCTGAAGTGCCGAAATAGACCAGGGCAAAGGCGAGGACGCGGATATCGGCAAGGCCGGCCCAGATGCTGTGATGGGCCTTGGCGCCCTTGGCCTTCTGCTCGTCCGCCATGGTTGCGACCAGCCAGGCGCGCTCCTCCTCCGTCAGCCATTTCGCCTTTTCGGGGCGATCGGTGAGATAGAACAGCACGACGACGCCGAAGACCAGCGCCGGCGCGGCTTCGATCAGGAACATCCACTGCCATCCGGCCAGCCCCATCAGGCCGTGCATTTCCATGAGCGCTCCGGAGATCGGCGAGCCCAGCGCCGTGGACAGGGGAGCGGCCGCCATGAAGATCGCCGTGACAGCGGCGCGGCGACGGGCGGGAAACCAGAAGCTCAGATAGAGGATGATGCCCGGAAAGAAGCCGGCTTCGGCGACGCCGAGCAGGAAGCGAAGGATGTAGAAACCCGCCACCCCCTGCACGAAGGCCATCAGGCCGGAAATGAGGCCCCAGGTGATCATCACCCGCGCGATCCAGATGCGCGCGCCGACCTTGTCGAGGATGAGGTTGGAGGGCACCTCGAACAGGAAGTAGCCGAGGAAGAAGATGCCGGCACCCAGGCCGAAAACAGTCGAAGAGAAGCCGAGATCCTTGTTCATTTCCAGCGCGGCAAAGCCGATATTCACGCGATCGAGAAACGCAATGAAGTAAAGCAGCATGATGAAGGGCACGATGCGCCATGAAATCTTGCGCAGGACACGACTTTCCAGCTCGCTTGCCACGACAATCTCCTCCCATTTTTTTGCAGGGCGCATCTGCTGCGCTTGTCCATCGTTTTCCCGCGGAGGAGGCCTGGACTTCAATGTTCCCAAGATTATATAATTATTTTGTATAATTAGAAGGAGGAGGAGGAGATCGTGGAGCTCGGCCAACTCCGGTGTTTCGTCGTGGTGGCAGAGGCGCTGCATTTCGGCCGGGCCGCGCAGAAGCTCGGCATGCTGCCGGCCTCACTGGGCCGGCATATCCGGCTCCTGGAGGAATCGCTGGGTACGCAATTGCTGCTGCGCACAACGCGCAATGTCAGCTTGACCAGCGAGGGGGCGACGCTCCTGCCCCAGGCACGCCAGCTCCTCGCCCAGTCCGACGACATCGTGACCCGTTTCAGGGCGATGGGCGTGAGCCCGGCCAAACCGCTGCGGATCGGCGCAATCGACAGCGCTGCCGCCGGCCTGTTGCCGATGCTGCTCCAGGACCTTCGAGCCGTTCATCCGGAGATGGCGACCCAGCTCATCGAGGACAAGACCATCCGGCTCCTGCCCCGCTTGCTGTCCGGAGGCATCGATCTCGCCTTCATCCGGCCCCCGGAGGTTATCGACCCTCACATCAAGACCGTCCGGCTGTTTCACGAGACCGCGGTGGTGGCGATGTCGGTCCAGCACCGCCTGGCGGGGCGGAACCATGTCGCCATCCACGAACTCGAGGACGAGCCACTCATCGTGCCGGAACGGCGATCCCGTCCCCACAGCCACGACCTCACCATCAAGCTGTTCACCGAAGCGGGACTTCAGGCCAGGGTCGCGCAGTTGGCGGATGAGAAGCAGACCATCGTCAATCTCGTGGCAGCCCGGATCGGCATCGCCATCGTGCCGCAATGGACCGCCCGCCTGGCGGTCAGCGGCGTCGCCTTCGTGCCATTGGCCGTCGAACCGGGCACGATGATCAACAAGCTGCCGCTTTCGATCGCCTGGCTCAAGGGCGCGCGCGATCCGGACCGGGACAGGGTCCTGGAGGTCTTGAACCGGAACCTAGCCCGATATGAGGAATCGGCCTGAGGCTTCCTACAATTTGATGGAACCATCAAGAATGGCCGCGGCGTATCGGAAAAGGCGCTGAAGCTGCGGAACGCATGGCCAGGGTATTTTTCCAAGGGGCGCAAGCCGTCCTAGCTCGCCCACAAAGCAGGAGCGTAGGTCGCGATATAGTTCCACAGGCGATTGGCGACGGGACCGTGCGGGCGATCGCGTCGCCGCGCAGCGACCAGGTCGGTTTCGACCCCCGGAAAGGCGCTTCCGGCAATGGAAAGAAGGCGTCCATCGCGCAATTCCTGCTCGATCATGAAGCGCGGCAGGTGTCCCCAGGCCATACCACGGATGATGACCTCCTTCTTCATCGCGTGGTCGGCGACCGTGCATTGCGGCGCGCCTTCCATGACGTAGAAGTTCATCTTCGCCGCCGCCCGAGCAGTATCGCGGATGATGCATTGGGTGAGGCCGCGCATTTGATCGGGCGAGATCCGGCGTGTAGGCGCGAACGGCAAAAACCCCGGGGCAACCACCGGCACGAATGATACCGGGCCCAGATCGATCCATTCCAGGCGCGGATCACCTTTCTCGATCCAATGCAGGATCACATCGGCCTCGTCCTCCAAAAGCCGTTCCGCCGGGCCACCGATCGTCTCGAAATGCAGATCCAGCCGTGTCTGCGGACATTGCGAGAAGAAGCCGCCCAGCAGTTGCAGGCCTTCATGCAGGGGGCAGGTGTCGCCGAGTATGACACGCAGATGCGTCTCCTCGCCCATGGCGAGTTGGCGGGCATGCACACGCAGTGCCTCCATCTCGCCGAGCAGGGACCGGGCCTTGCGATGGAACGAGCGGCCTGCCTCGGTCAGGGAGACGCGATAGCCGCTGCGGTCGAGCAGCAGGACGCCGAGATTGGCCTCAAGCTTGGCAATCGCCGCAAATATCGCCGCATGCGAGCGATTGAGCGCGACGGCCGCAGCCTGAAAGCCGCCTTCGCGGACCACCGCATCGAAGCACTGGATTTCCTGAAGCGTGAATGCATACATTGTCATTTTTTATTACAATGATCAGAATATCTTTTCAATTTTTATCGAAATTGCGCGGCCTTAATTTCTGAACACCCCATCGAGGAGGGCGGATTTCGCCTCCCTGGGCCCGGCAGTGACGCCGGAAAGAACAGGCATGAAAGGTTCACGCTATGACCAACGCCACCGCCCGCCTGCCTATGCAGGATCGCGAACAGCCGGCAGCCCCGTCGTTCTTCACCACCGGGGACGGCGTCAGGATCGCCTACACGACCGACGGCCCGGAAGACCGCCCGGCGCTCATCCTGTCCAATTCCATCGGCACGACCCTGCACATGTGGGATCTGCAGATCCCGCCATTGTCGCAGTATTTCCGGGTCATCTGCTATGATTTCCGCGGTCACGGTGCCTCGGACGTCCCGCCCGGCGCCTATTCCGATGGCCGGCTCGGCCGCGACGTGCTGGAACTGATGGATTGGCTCGGGATCGAGCGCGCGCATTTCCTCGGCCTGTCTCTGGGCGGCTTCGTCGGCCAGTGGCTCGCCATTCATGCCCCGGAGCGCATCGAGCGCCTGATCCTGAGCAACACGGCCGCCCAGCTCGGCCCTGCAGCCTATTTCGACAAGGCCATCGCCGCGGTGCTGGCCGCGCCGGATATGGCGGAGACGGCGGAAACCTTCCTCGGCAACTGGTTTCCGAAGGCCATGATCGCAGCGAATGGGCAAGCCATCCGAACCTTCCGGGAGATGCTGCTGAACACGTCGCGCCAGGGTCTGGCCGGCAACTGGGCAGCCGTACGCGACGCCGACCTGCGCCGCACCATTGCCCTGATCGCCGCCCCCACTCTGGTCATCGCCGGCGAGTTCGACACGGTCACATCCCTCGGCAAGAGCGAGGAGATAGCCGCCACCATTCCCGGGGCTCGGCTGAAGGTGCTGCCCGCCGTCCACCTCAGCAATATCGAGTTTCCGCAGGAATTCGTGGCGGAGGTGCTGTCGTTCCTGCAGGTGGATCCGAGTTGATGGCAATCGCCGTCGCATACATTGTGGCCACGTCCCTCGTACGGGGCGTGACCGTAAGCAGCGTAGAGCGGGGTGCAGACAGCGATTGGGAGCCGGACCTCAAACGCGCTCAAGCGCGATGGCAATGCCCTGCCCCACCCCGATGCACATGGTCGAGAGCGAGCGCCTGCCGCCCTTGCCGGCCAGTTCCAGTGCCGCCGTACCGGTGATGCGCGCGCCGGACATGCCGAGCGGATGGCCAAGCGCGATGGCACCGCCATTCGGGTTCACGCGCGGATCGTCATCGGCAATGCCGAGCTGGCGCAGGGTGGCAAGTCCTTGCGATGCAAAGGCTTCGTTCAGTTCGATCACATCGAAATCGCCCTGCGCCAACCCCAGTCGCGCCATCAGCTTTTGCGACGCGGGCGCCGGGCCGATGCCCATGATCCGCGGCGGCACGCCGGCCATCGCACCGCCGAGGACGCGGGCGATCGGCGTCAGGCCATGAGCCTGGGCTGCCGCTTCCGAGGCCAGGATCAGGGCGGCGGCGCCATCATTCACCCCCGAGGCGTTGCCCGCCGTGACCGAGCCTCCCTCGAACAGCGGCTTGAGCCTGGCGAGCGCCTCGGCCGTGGTGGCGCGGGGATGTTCGTCGCGCTCCACCATCACGGGATCGCCCTTGCGCTGCGGGATGGTGACCGGCACGATTTCCCGTGCCAACCGTCCGTTGGCCTGCGCGGCCGCCGCCTTTTGCTGCGAGGCCAGCGCCATGGCGTCCTGCGCTTCGCGGGTCACGCCGAAATCATCCGCGACGTTCTGTCCGGTCTGCGGCATGGAGTCCGTGCCATAGGCCTTGTGCATCGCCGGATTGACGAAGCGCCAGCCGATGGTGGTGTCGTGGATCTCGGCATGACGCGAAAAGGCACTCTCTGCTTTGGGCATCACGAAGGGCGCGCGCGACATGGATTCCACGCCGCCGGCGATCATCAGGCCGGCCTCGCCGGCCTTGATGGCGCGGGCTGCGGCGAGGACCGCATCCATGCCCGAGCCGCACAACCGGTTGATGGTGGTGCCGGGAACGCCCACCGGAAGCCCCGCCAGCAGGAGCGACATGCGGGCGACGTTGCGATTGTCTTCTCCCGCCTGGTTGGCGCAGCCGAAGATCACGTCGTCGACATCCTGCCAGTCCACGCCGGCATTGCGCGCCATCAGCGCCTTCAGCGGCACGGCGCCGAGGTCGTCGGCCCGAACCGGCGCCAGCGCACCGCCGAAACGGCCGATCGGCGTGCGGATATAGTCGCAGATGAAAACCTCGGTCATGTCACAACTCCGGAACGACGAGATCGGCAACCGGACCGGGAACATGGAGCTTTGCTCCCGTCACGGCCTGCAATTCGTCGATGGAAAGGGAGGGCAATTTCTCTCGCAGCACGAACCGACCGCCTTCGATGTCGACGACGGCGAGGCTGGTATAGACCCGGGTGACGCAGCCCACCCCGGTCAGCGGCAGGGTGCAGCGCTCGAGCAGCTTGGGCTGGCCGTCCTTGGTCACGTGATCGGTGATGACGGCCACGCGCTTGGCGCCGTGCACAAGGTCCATGGCACCGCCGACGGCGGGCACGCCCTTCGGGCCGGTGGACCAGTTGGCGAGATCACCCGTCTGGGCGACCTGATAGGCGCCGAGGATCGCCACATCGAGATGGCCGCCGCGCACCATGGCGAAGCTGTCGGCATGATGGAAGAAGGCGGCACCGGGCTTCAGCGTCACCGCCTTCTTGCCCGCATTGATCATGTCCCAGTCTTCCTCGCCCTGCGCCGGGCTCTCGCCAAAATTCAGGATGCCGTTCTCGGTGTGGAAGATCGCCTCGCGCCCGGCGGGCTGATACTGGGCCACCTTCTCGGGCAGGCCGATGCCGAGATTGACATAGGCGCCGTCAGCGATGTCCTGCGCGGCGCGCCATGCAATCTGGTTGCTCGACAATCTGCTCATCTCAGGCCTCCAGCGGATAGGCGGCATTGGCGCGATTCAGGTCTTCTTCCTGATGCGGATGCGGCACTTCGACGATCTTCTGGACGAAGATGCCGGGGGTCACGACGGCCTCCGGATCGATCTCGCCCGCAGCTACGATCCGGCTGGCCTGTACGATGGTCACGGCAGAGGCCATACACATCAGCGGGTTGAAGTTCCGTGCCGCCATCCGATAGGTCAAATTGCCATAGGGATCGGCGAGTTCGGCCTTCACCAGCGCGACATCGGCTTTGAGCCAGCGCTCGCGCACATAGGAGCGCCCCTCGAACTCCTCAACCGGCTTGCCCGCCGCCAGATCGGTGCCGAAGCTGGTCGGCGTATAGAAAGCGGGGATGCCCGCACCGCCGGCGCGGATGCGTTCGGCCAAAGTGCCCTGCGGCACCAGTTCCAGCTCGATCTTGCCGGCAAGGTAGAGGTCGGTGAACACCACCGGGTCGGCCGAGCGTGGGAAGGAGCAGATCAGCTTGCGCACCATGCCCGCTTCGATCAGGGCGGCAAGGCCGACATGCCCGTTGCCGGCATTGTTGTTCACCACCGTCAGGTCCCTGGGGTGCCCCGTGGCCCGATAGCGGTCGATCAGGGCGTGGATCAGCTCGATCGGCGAACCAGCGCCGCCAAAGCCTCCGATCATCACCGTCATTCCGTCCTCGATCTTAGCTACGGCGCTGGCGAGGTTCGCGACTGTCTTGTCCATCTCCATCCATCCATGGTCCGAACGCGGTCTCGAGGCGCAGAATTAAGCGCGATGGTGCATTCCGTAAATCCAATTTGTGCGATATGATGATATTTGTTTACATATCGCACAAGGAACTCCGATGGCCATCAGTGAGCGCGACATCATGGGCGGCCTGGCCAAGGGATTGGCGGTGATCGAGACCTTCACCGCCGAACGCCCGCGCCAGTCCATCTCCGAAGTCTCGGCCGCCTCGGGGCTGGACCGGGCGACGGCGCGGCGCTGCCTGCTGACGCTCGCCCACCAAGGCTATGCCGACTATGACGGCAAGTTCTTCACCCTGACGCCGCGCATCCTGCGGCTCGGCACGGCCTGCCTGGCGACCATGCCCTTGCCGCAGATCGTGCAGCCGATGCTGGACAGGCTATCGGAGGAGATCGGCGAAAGCTCGTCGGTTTCCATTCTCGATGGCAGCGAGATCGTTTATGTCGCCCGTGCCGCGCAGAAGAAGGTGATGTCGGTGGTATTGATGCCGGGCTCGCGTCTGCCGGCCTATTGCACTTCTATGGGTCGGGTACTGCTGGCCGGACTGCCCGAACCGGAAGCCCGCGCCATTCTGGGTACCAACAGGCTGCCGGCCCGCACGTCGCGCACCCTGACCGATCCCGAGGCGGTCATCGCCGAACTGGTACGCGTCAGGGCCCAGGGCTATGCCGCCATCGACCAGGAGGTCGAGGAAGGCTTGCGCTCGGTCGCGGTGCCGCTCCTCAATGCCCGCGGCCGCGTGATCGCGGCGCTGAACACCGGCCTGCCGGCGTCCGGCCCGGTGGCGGATCTGACCGGACGCTATCTGCCGGCCCTGCTGGGCGTGCAGGCGCAACTGAAGCCGATCCTGCGATAGAAGCCGCCGGCGCGCTCAGATCTCGAGCAAGGCGTATGGTCGTCCCGTCGGCTTTTCGATATGGGCCGCCACATTGTAGACGGGCGCACCGCGCGACGTCTTGCCCTGATAGGCCCCGCGATGGGCATGGCCGTGAACGACCGCGCTGACCTCGAAGCGATCGATGGTTTCGGCCAGCCGCGAAGACCCCAGGAAGGGATAGATTTCGAGCGGCTCGCCCTGCACCGTCTCGACGATCGGCGCGTAGTGCAGCACCACCACCGCCCGATCGGCGCGGACCTGCCGCATGGCATTTTCCAGGCGCATCGCCTGATCGATGCCCTCGGCCACCATGGCCTTGATGGCGGGTTCGCCGAACGAACTCAACATGAAGCGGCCGAAGCCACCTGCAAATCCCTTCACGCCGACGAAGCCGACTCCCTCGATCTCGACATGCTGGCCATCGAGCAGGTGTACCTTCGCTGCCTCCAGGATCGCAGCCAGCTTGTCCGCTTCGCCTGCCTCATAGTCGTGATTGCCCAGCACGGCGACCACCGGAATGCTGCAGGCGGCGAGGTCTGCGGCAAGATGTTCGGCCTGTTTCGGCTTGCCGAGATCGGTGAGATCCCCGGCCAGCACCAGCACATCCGCCGCCTCGGAAATCTCCTTGAAGAGATCGCGATAGGAGTCTGCCGGCGTGTCCTTGACATGCAGGTCGGCCAGGGCCGCCACCGTGATGGTCCTTGGCTGGTCATTCATCGCTTCTGCGTCCCTTGGAAGAGCGGCGGTCCCCCTCCCCCCCGACATCGGCAAATCCCCATTCCTTGACGTCGATCTCGAAGTCTATGCGTGAATACATGCGGCCCCGGCAGATCTTCATCTGTGGCGGCGGCAATTGCCGCTGTGCGCCAAGCCGGTCGAGCAACTCCGTCAGCAGCCAGGCCGGGACGACGTCGCGCTCGGACGGATAGATCCAGCGGAAATTGAGCAGATGCATCAGGAGCACCTCCCAATGCACTTCCATATGCGCGAGCAGGCGCTGCCAGTCGATCTGCGCATGCGTCTTGAGGATGAGATGGACCACGTCGGCCCCATCATAGCGATGACGCATCTGCACGAAACATTTGGACCAGATGAGGTCGGTCGGTCCGACGATGCCGACCTTGCAGTCGTAAAGATGGATCTTGCGCCCCTGTTCGAACCAGTCGTCTCCCACCGGCATCGTGCCGTTGGGCGAGGCAAAAATGACGTCGAAGAACTTCTTGCCCTTGAAAACCTTGCCGAGCCAGCGATCGTCCTCGATCTCGACGGCGTAGTTCTCGGCCTGGAAATAGGCGAGCAGGCGCTGGGCATCGCCCGCCTTGCAGAAGATATCCAGATCCTTGGTCAGGCGGGTGATGCCGGTATAGGCGCTGACGGCAAAGGTGCCGGCCACCAGAAACGGCACATCGCAGGCGCACAGGTCCTGGATGGCCTGTTGTACGAAGCCCTCCGCTTCATCGTCGTGCAGCAAGGGCTCGGCCATGGCCTGCATTAGATGCGGCTGCTTTACCTTGGCTGCCTGTTTCTTGCCGCTTGTCGCCATCCCCACCGCCCTTGCCTGCCGTGACAGGTAGATCGTCCCTGTTGGAACCGATGTTGAGGAACTTGGTTCCGAAGCTGTTCGTCTCACGGGCGCTCGGTGACGTAACAACCTTGGCCGTGACGGGGACTTCGGAAAGGCTCATGACCTCGGCCGCAGCCGGTCCATGCTGTTGCGGGTGAGCGCTACCCCCGGCGCGATGCTGCTGCGGTGGATCGAGGAATAGCCCATGCGAAAGAAGCGGCAGGGACCCTCGTTTCTGGCAAAGAAGGGCGAGCCCGCTTCGATCAGCACGCCATCCTCCTTGAGGTCCGCCATCAGCAGGTCGGCATCCAGGCCGTCGGGACCCGCGATCCAGAAGGAGCTGCCGCCGAAGGCAGCGGAACCGGCAATCATCAGGCCCTGCTCCCTGAGTGCCTCCGCCATCACGATGTGGCGCCCGTGATAGGCGCCGCGCATGCGGTGGACGAGGGCATCGTAATGTCCGAGGCCGAGAAAATAGGCGACGGTGCGCTGCAGATGGCCGGCCGGATGGCGCAGCATGAGGGCGCGCAAGGCCCGTGCCTCCCGGATGAATGCCGCCGGCGCAACCAGATAGCCGAGGCGCAGGCCCGGAAACAGGGATTTGGAGAAACTGCCGACATAGAGGACCCGTCCGCTGCGATCGAAGGCCTTGAGCGCCGGCGAAGGCGGGGCCAGGAAGCTCATCTCGAACTCGTAATCGTCCTCGACGATCATGAAATCCTTCCGGGCTGCCGCCTCCAGCAGGGCGACACGCCGTTCGACAGGCATGGTCGCCCCTGTCGGACAATGATGGCTCGGCGTCACGAAGACGGCGTCGACCTGCTCGGGCAGCGCGTCGGGCGGCAGCCCCTCCTCGTCGACGTCGATGGCGGTGACGTCGGCCCCGCTCAACTGCAGGGAGGCGCTCATGTCGGGATGGCATGGATTTTCGCACACCGCCCGTGAACCTCGGCCCAGCAGGAGCTGAATGACGATCCACAAGGCGTTCTGGGCACCGACGGTCACCAGGATCTCGTCCGGCGCAGCGCGAATACCGCGGCTGGGCAGTGTGCGCGAGCAGATGTAGTCGACGAGCCGTGCGTCGTCGGCGGCGGCGAAATCGCCCGCCATCAGCTCGAAATCCTCGCGGGCCAGGGCACGCCGCGCGCAGTCGCGCCAGGCATTGAGATCGAACAGGGAGCTGTCCATCTGGCCATACAGGAAGGGATAGGGATAGCGCCGCCAGTCGAGCGGCTTGCGGATCTGCTTGGCGACGATGAAGCTCGCGCGCAATTTGGCGCTCCAGTCGATCCGCTCCGTCGCGATCGAAGGCGCAGCGATCTCCAGCGTGTTGAAGGGTGGGTTGTCGGCGATGCGATAGGCGCTGCGGCTCGAGGCCTGGATATAGCCCTGCGATGCCAGCTCCTGATAGGCCAGCGTCACCGTGATCCGGGAAATGGTGAGATAGGCGGCGAGCTTGCGCGTCGACGGCAGATGCAGGCCCGGGCGCAGGCGCCCCGCCAGGATGGAGGAGACCACGGTCTCCCGGATCTGGGCCTGGAGCCCGATCCGGCTCGCCTTGTCGACGAAGAAAATCGTCTCCGAAACCGTCGTCTGGCTCATCCTGCCCATCCCTGGCGCGTATTGCGATGTCCTGGAGCGGCGGTGGGTGTGCGGGCACGCCTTGCTCCGGCAAACTGGACTCATTCAACTTGCCAACTGGCTCTAAGGCAACAGGCCGGCGTGATTTATCCCTTAAGCCAATAAGACCGGGTCTGATGGCACCGGTGAAAATCCGGCGAAAACAGCCGGTGGCGCCGGGACCCCCGGTTGCCGCAAGCCAAAGGGGAATGATCATGCGACTGATCAAGCGTATGGCTGGCGCCATGACGGTGGCCGCCGGTCTCTTCAGTGCCGCCTTCGCCCATGCCGAAACCAATCTCGTGGTGGGCTACCAGCAGATCGTCGGCCCGTTCGTGACGGCGATCGCCGACGGCCGCTTCGACGCCGCCGCCAAGGAGGCCGGCTACAAGATCGACTGGCGCCAGTTC